>JAEZAM010000008.1 GCA_023430465.1 Bacteroidota bacterium
TGGTTCGTCTATAGACGAACCACGGCTTTTTTAATCCATTATCGGCCGCAACCAACGCTCCATGTCATCCCGGTCCATGTTTTTACGCTTCACATAATCTTCAAACTGGTCAGGCTGAATTTTACCAACACCGAAGTATTGGCTTTGGGGATGACTGAAATACCATCCGCATACAGAAGCGGCCGGATACATCGCCAATGACTCGGTGAGCTGAATACCTGTAGCTTTTTCACCACCCAGGAGATCAAAGAGTTTATATTTCTCTGTATGATCAGGGCAGGCAGGATAACCGGGTGCGGGGCGGATACCGCGGTAGGCCTCTTTGATCAGGTCGTCATTCGACAACGTTTCATTTTTGTCATAACCCCAATACTCTTTTCTCACGCGCTGATGCAGGCATTCCGCAAATGCCTCGGCAAAACGGTCGCAGAGTGCCTGTAGCATGATCTTGTTATAATCGTCATGCGCCTTCGCAAATTTTTCAAGGTGGGGCTCGATACCTTTTATAGTGACGCTGAATGCACCGATATGATCTTTATCTCCGGGGCGTTTGTCTGCCGGTTTGATAAAGTCAGCCAGGGAGAGATTTGGCTGGCCGGGTGCTTTTTTGATCTGCTGCCTTAAATTTTCCAACCTGATGTTACCGCCTTCAGTTGTGACCTTGATCGTGTCCGGACCGACGGTAGAAGCCTCCCAAAAACCAATTACTCCTTGCGCTTCCAGCCATTTCTCCGCAACGATCGTATCGAGGAGGGCATTTGCATCTTTGTACAGTTTTGCTGCTTCCACACCGATGATCTTGTCTTCAAGTATCTGCGGGAACTTGCCATGCATTTCCCACGCGATGAAGAAGGGGTTCCAATCAATGTATTTCCGGATCTCGGCGAGATCAAAATCATTGAACACCATCGTGCCGGTGAAGCCAGGTACGGGCGGAGCGTAACTCTCCCAGTCTATTTTCACAGCGTTATCCTGTGCCTCGCTGAATTTCAGGTACTGCTTGGCGGATTTTTTATTGCCAAAATCAGTAGCCAGCTTGTCATATTCTTTGCGGACAGTACTGAGGAAATCTTCTTTCTGTTCCTTGCTTAGCAGTGAGCCGGCCACCGTCACGCTTCGTGATGCGTCCAGTACATGGACAACGCCATTGTCGTACTGCGGGGCAATCTTCACGGCGGTGTGCATACGCGATGTAGTAGCGCCGCCGATCAGCAGGGGCTGGGTCATACCGCGTCTTTTCATTTCGTGTGCCACGTGCACCATCTCATCGAGGGATGGGGTGATAAGCCCGCTGAGTCCGATGATATCAGCATTCTCCCTGACGGCAGTATCCAGTATTTTATCTGTCGGTACCATTACGCCCATGTCAACGATGTCGTACCCGTTACAACCGAGTACCACACCCACGATGTTTTTCCCGATATCGTGTACATCACCTTTCACGGTGGCGAGAAGGATCTTGGCGGCACCGGCACCTTCCTGGTTGGTAGTTCCGGCGGCAAGGTGGGCAAGCCTCCGCTGTTCTTTTTCCGCCTCAATGTAGGGGGTCAGTATCGCCACGCTCTTTTTCATTACGCGTGCGCTCTTTACCACCTGTGGGAGAAACATTTTTCCCGCACCAAACAGATCGCCTACCACGTTCATTCCATCCATCAATGGCCCTTCGATCACATCAAGGGGTTTAGGATATTTCTGTCTTGCTTCCTCGGTATCGATGTCAATGTAATCGGTGATTCCGTTTACAAGAGAATGTTTGAGTCGCTCCTCGACGGGTGAAGAGCGCCAGGCTTCATCTTTTATAGTTTCCTTTCCTTTTGCTTTTACAGTTTCGGCAAACGCGATCAGTTTCTCCGTTGCTTCGTTATTATCATTATTCCTGTTGAGGATGACATCCTCGCATAATTGACGCAACCCGGGTTCGATCTCATCATAAACCACGAGCTGGCCTGCATTGACGATACCCATATCCATACCCGCTTTGATGGCATGGAGGAGGAAGACGGAGTGCATGGCTTCGCGGACATGTTCATTTCCCCGGAAGGAGAATGACAGGTTGCTGACGCCGCCACTGACTTTAGCCAATGGCATGAGCGCCTTGATCTCACGTGTGCCTTCAATGAAATCAACACCGTAGTTGTTATGTTCCTCCAGCCCCGTGGCGATAGCAAAGATGTTGGGATCGAAAATGATGTCCTGTGGATCAAAACCCACGCGTTCGGTGAGGATCTTATAAGCACGGTGGCAGATCTCGACTTTTCGTTGTTTGGTATCTGCCTGGCCGATTTCGTCGAAAGCCATGACGATAACGGCAGCCCCATAGCTCTGGCAAATGATCGCCTGCTCAATGAATTTTTCTTCCCCTTCTTTCATGGAGATTGAATTCACGATACACTTGCCTTGTACGCATTTCAGGCCAGCCTCGATGATCTCGAACTTGGAGCTGTCGATCATGATGGGGATCTTAGCGATATCGGGTTCACTTTGTACCAGGTTAAGGAAAGTGGTCATGGCGTGAACGCCATCCAGGAGGGCATCATCCATGTTCACATCCAGTATCTGCGCGCCATTCTCGACCTGTTGTCTTGCTACGCTGAGGGCTTCCTCATATTTATTTTCCCGGATCAGCCGCGCAAATTTCTTGGAGCCGGTTACGTTCGTCCGCTCTCCAACATTGATGAAATTTGTTTCCGGGCGGACAACAAGCGGCTCGAGTCCTGATAATCTGAGATAGGGTTTGATGGTTGACATCGCTGTATTAGTGCTTAATGATTTCTTTTCTTCGATCTTCTTAATATGTAAGGGAAACTTCGGGCAGTCGCCTTGGCTGAATGCTCCGGACATGTTCCGCTATATGCCTGATATGATCGGGTGTGGTGCCGCAGCATCCCCCGACGATATTTACGAATCCTTCTTTCGCCCATTCTTCCAGGTAGTGGCCGGTGTCTTCGGGGTGTTCATCATATTCACCCATAGCGTTTGGCAGACCCGCATTCGGGTAGGCGGAAACGTAGCAGGCAGCGATCTGTGAAAGCTCCTCGATGTGGGGACGCATTTCTTTCGCTCCCAGTGCGCAGTTGAGGCCAATGCTTAATGGCTTTGCATGAATTACGGATGTATAGAAGGCTTCGAGGGTCTGTCCGCTGAGTGTTCTTCCGGATGCATCGGTAATGGTACCGCTGATCATGATGGGCAGCGATTCCTTTTGTACATCGCGGAAATATTTCTTGATGGCGAAAATGGCACCTTTCGCATTGAGCGTATCGAAAATAGTTTCGATCAGCAGGATGTCCACGCCACCATCTACGAGGCCTTTCACCTGTTCATAGTATGCAGCAACAACCTCATCGAAGGTTACAGCACGGAAGCCCGGGTTGTTTACATCAGGTGAAAGTGAAAGTGTTTTGTTGAGTGGGCCTATGGCGCCTGCTACCCAGGCGGTCTTGCCAGACTGGCGGATCGCTTCACGGGCGCACTGTGCTGCAGCAACATTCAATTCGTAGGCGAGCGACTGCATTTCATAGTCGGCCATAGCAATGCTGGTGCTGCTGAAGGTGTTTGTTTCGATGATGTCGGCACCGGCATCGAGGTATTGTTTGTGAATCTCGGTGATGATCTGCGGCTGGGTAATGCACAGCAGGTCATTGTTGCCTTTTACGTCAAGGTGCCAGTCTTTGAATCTTTCCCCGCGATAATCTTTTTCCTGGAGCTTATACCGCTGAATCATCGTGCCCATGGCACCGTCGATGATGAGAATGCGTTTTTCCAGTTCCTGTTTGATCGTGCTCATAGTAATTCCATTAAATGAATTTATCAACCGCAGCGGGCGGAGGACTACGAACCATAAACGTTGGAAAAACCTGTGTGGAGTTTTTGACGTTTATTAGTTCTATTGCCACCGCAACTTAGCAGGGTGAAGGCCGAACAATAAACAAATCCGCCTTATCTGCAAAGGTACTATAACTCTCACTAATAACAAAGGGATACACTAATGCACGTAGCGGTCCACCGGCATTCGGTTCTGGAGGCTCCGGCCAAGCGTGAGCTCGTCTGCATATTCCAGTTCACCGCCAAATGCAATGCCCCGCGCGATCGTTGTGATCCTGAGGGGCTGGCCCGAGGCCGGCATATAAGAGGCGAGTCGTTTTTGGATATAATAGATGGTCGTATCGCCCTGTATGGTGGGATTGAGGGCAAAGATGAGTTCTTCCGTTTGCTCCTGGCTGATACGGTGGGCAAGAGTTTCAATATTCAATTGGTCCGGTCCGATGCCATCCAGGGGTGATATGACACCGCCGAGCACATGGTAGGTGCCATTGAATTGCTGGGTGCTCTCAATGGCGATGACATCGCGGATGCTTTCTACAACACAGATCACGGACTGCTTACGGGTACTGCTGGCGCAAATACTGCATAGTTTATCATCCGCCACATTGAAGCAGCGATCGCAAAAGCGGATCTCTGCCCGCATGCGGGCAATGGTATCGGTAAATTGGGTGACGTCGCCGGTTTGTTGCTTCAAAAGATGGAGTACCAGGCGCAGAGCGGTCTTTTTTCCAATCCCTGGCAGCCTGGCAAATTCATTCACCGCATTTTCAAGGAGGGCTGAGGAGAATTGCATGCAGCAAAGGTACTCAAATCAGGATGAAGACAAACGCTACGGCGAGCAACATCAGGAAGGTCACGAAGCGGTTTTTCCCCGGCTCTTCGATCACCTCATCAAATGATTTGTGCCTGGCCGTAATGATCCGGCGAAGACAGGCACCCGGAAACTCTGAAAGTTCAATGAGCGTTTCAGCAATGGATTGCATGGTTATTGGTTTACTGGTTTTCTATAGTTCTCAGAGGGGAGTTCACACGCCTGCCGGCTGGAGGCTGCGTTCTGGAAGGGGCGGATGGATTTACAGAAGGACTCGATGGGTTCCTGTTATCCCGGCCATTGTTGACTGCAGGAGCCGCATTGATGTCGATCTCGAACTGGTTTTCCCAGTTTACCTTCACTGTAATCTGCCGGTGAACAGGTTTCACGGTCTCCGGCTGTCGTTTCGTTCCGAAGAAATCACCCGGGTCCCAGGTGCCATTCTTATTGGCATCATACAGGATCCGAAGGTTATAATCTCCGGGCCGGAACATCGATTCAGTAAAGTTAATGCTGGTAAGAGGGTAGGATTTCAGCACGTCTTCACCCTGTACAAATTGCAATACCGGGTTACGCGCTACATCAAGATTACGAAAACGAATTGACAATTTACCATAATCTGCTATCCTGTTTGTGGTAAAATTTATGGTGTCTGTCTTCAATAACTCCTGGCCAAGCGTATCAGTAGCGAAGTCTTTTTGCAATATCAACTGGTAAGGTGTGTTTTCCAGCCATGCATGCCGGAGTGTAAGTATACGGCCGGAAGTGTCCAGCCGCCAGGAGGCGTTTGTGACGGGGGTAAACAATGTATCCCTTGTCAGACGGGCCTTTGCGCTATCAAACCTTGCCAATGGTGTTTCAAATGTAATAATCAGGCTGTCCAGCAGATCCTGCTGATCATTCTTCAGATTTGTGGTGAAACGAAGACGTTTTTCCGTCTGCCTGTTACGCCCTGCGGCTGACTGGCGGTCTGTTGAAACAGGCTTCTCGATATTATAAGCCAGCAGATTTACAGTCGGGGTGATACCAGGCGCAACGGTAACAGCCGAGTCCGCAAAGGCAAAGAGACGCTCCGTATTCAGGTATTGATACGATCCTGTTTCATCTTCCAGTGCATAGATATAATAACGACCGGGAGGAAGGTTCCGAAATTCAAAATTCCCACGACCATCCGTTTTTGCGATATATCTGGGCCGTTGTGTCTTTACTGCTGAATCTGCAGGGTTGCGGTGCAGCATGATCGTGAGCGTGGAATCGATCCCGCCTGTACGGGCCAGCGTAACATTTCCCCTGACACGGAGGGAATCGAAATATGATCCTGTCGTAAATGTGTACGTGAAATCTTTCAATACATTCCCTTCATTCACATCCTTGATAGCTTTTCCGAAGTTGAGGGTATAAGTCGTATTGGCTTCCAGTGAATCCTTGAGCCTGACAGTTACGGTCTGCAGCTTTCGGCTGGCATTGGGCATGATGGCGGGCAGCGGCGAAACGATGAGGTTCTGCAGCGGGTTATCGAGGTCTACATATTCATCAAATTCAAACACGATCCTCGTCTGGTCCACATTGGTGCTGGAGTCGGGTGGTGAAACCCGCCGCAGCTTTGGTGGAGTTGAATCCTGTGGCCCACCTGAAGGCGGGATGATGTTGGCACAGCCTGTAGTGCCGGACATGGACGCCAGCAACACCATCGTAAACACCAGGAAACATATAATTCGGCCGATACTCATAGAAGAACCCGCAAACTTAAGGTGAATGTGCTCAATCTACTCCCAATATTCCTATAATTCTGTGCTGATGCCGGGATCATTCGTTTCAATCGGCAATACCTCTTCATCATCCGGGTCGGCGGCATGGAGGACTACAGCCAGGTTGTTTGATTTTGCAAAATTGCACCAGTGGCAATCTTCTTTGCCGCAGCCGATATAGAACTCGCGGTTCTGTATCCGTTTCCATGTTTCGGTGATCTGCTCTGTCACCGCGGTGGTATCGGCATCGGTGATCACCAGTTTTTCCCTTCGGTAGTTTTTCTTTTTATCCGGCTCGATGAAATCAAACTCGGTACTCACCACCCGCCAGTCTTTTGCTTCGTAGTGATCTACAAGTAATTTATAAAATACCGCCTGGCGCCAGTAATCTCCGCCCAGCGGGTCCTTTGGATTAGGGCCTTTTAGTTTGGCAATCGCTTTGTCAGGGTCACCGGTTTTGTAATCCACCACATTCACCGACTTGCCATCAAACTCAAGCTTGTCAAGTTTCCCTTTTAATGGAACACCCCGTATTACCACGTTGCGGATATTCCGTTCGATGGCGACTACTTTATTAAATGAGGGAACATATTTATCATAATAATTACCCAGCACATCCGGGCCCATTTCCAGCCTGCGATCGAATTGCTCTTTTGTAAAACTCTCGCGGTGACGACGAATATACCAGAGAAAGTCCTCGATAAATTCCTCTTTTGTTGGGAACGATTTTGCCGGGTGTTCCAGCATCTTTTTGAAAAGCTGTTCCAGTGCATGGTGAACGGAAGATCCGAACTCCGTGGCCTCATTTTTCGGTGAGGGAATGCGAACAAGATTCTTATAATAAAATTCAAGCGGGCATTTCAGGTAGTTGTTCAACGCCGTTACGTTCATGACAAACTTGTCGAGTATCCGCGTAATGAAATCCTCTTCCATCTGCTCGATCTCCGGGATGGGTGTTGGGTTGAAATGCAATGCCGCAAAAACAGATTGCGTTTCCTGGTCGATGACCGGCCGTTCGATTGGTATGGGTTGTTTGTCCAGGATCTCTGCTATAAACATGGAAGGCTCTAGTTCGCGGCCATCTTCTTTGAATTTACTCCAGGAAATGTGCAGGTGCTGTTCAGCGCGGGTGAGGGCGACATAGAACAGCCTCCGCAGCTCTTCTTCCGCATTGTGATCGCCGCCGGTTGATGATCCGAAGATGTTATCGGGTAATTTATATCCACCCTGGGGTTTGCGTTTCTTTTCCCAGGCCCCGGCATTGCATCCAGCGAAGAAGACGTGCTCAAATTCAAGACCCTTCGAACCGTGGGCTGTGAGCAGGTTGACACCTTTGTCTGTGCCGCTGACCTGTACCACGGGCAGTCTTATCTTCTCTTTTTCCATTACATCAATCAGCTCTACCAACTCTTCGAGTTTCATATTGGGCTTGCGGTGTGTTTCTTCTTTTATGAAATTGAAGAGGGCAGTCAATACCTGCAACTGCCAGTGACGGTCGCCGCTTTGCATAATAACTGCCATCACACCCGCTTCCTGGATGATTTCTGCAAAAAGTTGTTGCAGTGTCACATTTGGCACATCGCCGATCAGTTTTTCAATGATCACCGAGGCCTTCCGGAGATTTTCATGAAGGCCAGGGCTAAACAGATCGCGGGCAGGTGCATTGCTTTGTTCCTGCAACTGCTGCCGGATGGACGTAGGCCGATCGCCGTATTTTCTTTCTGCCACATCGATCGATACACGGGCTATCTGCATCGGCGGTACGCCGAACCAGTCGAAGTGCAGTATTTCAAACAGCATTTCATCGCCGCTGAAAGGCACATCATGCTCGGAAGCCAGGTATCGAAGAATCTGGATCAGTTTTTTTGCAAGTGGTATCTCCAGGATATTCAGGTTGCGTTTGCTATACGCAGGCAGGCCAAGCAGTTTGAAATATTGCGCCAGCTCAAGACCGTATTTATTTTCCTTGTAAATGATGCCGATGCGTCCGGGACCAACACCCTTGTCAAGCAATTCTTTTACCTGCATCGTTATACCAATCATTTCGTGGTGTTGCGATTCGTATTCGGTTAGCTGTGGCTTGTGCAGTAATTCCCGTATTGCAGGATTGCTCGCGGCGAGGTCTTTGCTCAGTCCCTCCATTTTCTGGACAAGGCGTTCGGTATTCCGATCAATAAGTGTTTTTGAAACATCCAGGATCGGCTGTGTAGACCGATAGTTGTTGGTAAGCACGACGGTCAGCAGGTCGGCTTTGTAGCTGTCGGCAAACTGCATCATGTTCTCCACGTTCGCACCCTGGAACCGGTAGATACTTTGATCATCGTCGCCGACCACGAACACGTTCGGCCGTTCCCAATAGCTGATGAGCAACTCCACCAGCCTGTTTTGTGTACCGCTGGTATCCTGGTATTCGTCTACAAGAATGTATTGGTAGCGTTCCTGGTATTGAACAAGGAGATTTTTGTTTTCCTCAAACGCGGCTATCACCCAGTTGATCATATCGTCAAAATCATAGCGGTCGCGGGAGCGCATGAGTTGCTGAAACCGGTCAAATTCATCCACCGCCGCCCGCAGTTTGTCCATACGCTCCTTCTCTTCGTTCAGCTTGTCCTGCTTGAGGTCACCTGGCTTGAATTCTTTGTATTTGCGTTTATAAATGTATTCGTCGCGGGTCGGGAGATCCGCGAGGTATTCTTCAATTTTTTTATGGATAAATGCAGGCGTCCAGCCTTCCCGTTTCATGGTACTGAACAGGGCGGCCAGGTTGTTGATCTCGTAGTAAACGTCGCCACGATAGCGTTTGAGTGGATGACCTTTAGGAAAGTTGTTGATCAGTTCTTTCAACAGCCTGATCTTTTCCAGTTCTGAGATAGGATCCATCGCAGTTTTTTCAAAGAGAGAGAGATTCTCCTGGATCACATCATTGCAGAAGGCGTGGAAGGTATAGATGTTGACTTTGTACGCGTCAGGCCCGATAAATTGCAGAAGGCGGCGGCGCATCGCTACCACGCCGGCATCGGTATAGGTGAGGCAGAGAATGTTGTCCGGGTTTGTGTCCGTGTCCAGGAGGATCTTGCCGATCCGGCTGGCGAGGATCTGGGTCTTGCCGGTGCCAGGTCCCGCGATTACCATTACCGGACCTTCAATGTTATCCACTGCCCGGCGCTGTTCGGCGTTCAGGCGTTGGTACTCCTCGTGAAATTTTGCTTCTAATTTTTCTTTATTGAATGACATGGATCGCTGAACTTTTAGGGCGGTTGCCCGGTTATGTGACAAGGTAAAATAAAAAGCTACATGGCTGTATATTCCATCCGGACAACGCAAAAAATACCGATAGGGATCGAAAAGGCCTGGGATTTTTTTTCGAACCCGGGCAATCTTGCTACCCTGACTCCGGGAAGCCTGGACTTCAGGACCATCTCCAAATATCACGGTGACCGCATGTACCCCGGTCAGATAATCGAGTACAGGATCAAACCGTTATTGGGCATCCCGGTTTACTGGATGACGGAGATCACCCATGTTGAGGACAGGAAATATTTCGTGGATGAACAGCGTTTTGGGCCATACGCGTTATGGCATCACCAGCACCATTTTGCGGTGATTGAAGGAGGGGTGGAAATGACCGACATTGTTCATTACAAAAATCCGCTCTGGCTGCTGGGTGATCTGGCGAATGCATTATTTGTGAAAAAGCAGTTGCGGGAAATTTTTGATTACCGGTTTCGAAAGGTGGAGGAGCTTTTTGGAAAATTTCACGCAAAGACCTTTAGATGATAAGGCTTTCTTCAGATTGATGATTTTAGCAGGAATTAGAACAAGAAGCGGGGTGCAACTGGCCATAGTCGTTTATCAGGGCCCTTCGACCCTTCGACAGGCTCACTTCGACAAGCTCACTTCGACGGGCTCAGTGCAGGCAGTGCAGGCAGTGCAAGCAGGGCAAGTACGCTAACTCCCTTCGTTCGTTAGCTACTCAGGGACCGGGGCGTAATTGGTTTCAAAGGGAAATGACCGGCAAGGACGCGCCTTGGATACAATGGGGAAAAAGAATACGGCATAACATGCGCGGCCGCAGGCAAAGCTGGCGGGCGCCCGGGGGATATAACTAACCAACATAACTGTAGGAAGCGCC
>JAEZAM010000042.1 GCA_023430465.1 Bacteroidota bacterium
GGGCGACTGGTTTCAATGTCAGAGGTGGCTCGGTCGACGGCAACCTGGTAATGCTTGATGAAGCCGTGATGTACAACACCTCGCATTTGCTTGGCTTCTTTTCTGTATTCAACGCCGATATCATAAAAGATGTAAAGCTTTACAAAGGCGGTATCCCTGCCAGTTTCGGCGGCCGTGTATCCTCCGTGCTGGATATTTATCAAAAAGAAGGGAACAACAAAGAGTTTCATATCAACGGGGGGATCGGGTTGATCTCCAGCCGGCTGCTTGTTGAAGGACCCATCGTCGAAGATAAAAGTTCCTTCGTCGTTGCCGGACGAGGATCCTATGCCCACCTGCTTCTGAAACTCGCAGACGAGCCAAACTCAGCCTATTTCTACGATCTGAACACCAAGCTTAATTATAAAATCAATGAAAAAAATAACCTGTTTCTCTCCGGCTATTTTGGCAAAGACAACCTGAATTTCAATAACAGCTTTATCAACACTTATGGCAATAAGCTTCTCAACCTGAGATGGAATCATATCTTCTCCAACCGAATCTTCTCCAATGCATCTCTTATTTATAGTGACTATGACTACCAGATCAAAGTGAAGTCCGCTGCGCTTGACTGGAAAGCACAGATCAAAAATTACAATTTCAAATATGACTTCAGACATCACGTTTCAAATAGCCTTATCCTGAACTATGGCATCAATTTAAACTATTACGATTTCAACCCGGGAACCATCCGGCCGTATGGCAAAACATCAGGCGTAAATCCGGACCAGTTGGCCAAAAAATATGCTTTTGAAAAAGCGGCTTATATCAGTGCGGAACAAACTATTTCACAGAAATTATCACTGAACTACGGTCTTCGCTACGTGAACTTTCAACGATTAGGTCCCCAGGAACTATACACGTATGCCAATGATCAACCGGTCATTTACAATAAGGATCTTCATATCTATGAACAGGCAAGGCCAACAGCTACCGCTGTGTATCTGAAAAACAAAAAAATCCTCCGTTACAGCAACTTCGAACCCCGGGTATCCGTTGCCTATGCGATCGACAACGACCAATCCATCAAGGCCAGTTTCAATAGAATGACACAATATGTACACCTGATCTCCAATACCGCATCAGCGAGTCCACTCGATATCTGGGCGCCCTCTGATCAATACTTGAAACCGGAGTATGGAGACCAGATAGCACTGGGGTATTTCCGGAATTTCAAGGGTGGTAAGTATTCCCTGGAAGCTGAAACATTTTATAAAAAAATAGAGAACAAAGCTGATTATATCGATGGCGCGGACCTGCTTGGAATAGACGCCATAGAAACAGTGCTGCTAAACGGTGAAGCAAGAGCATACGGGCTGGAACTTATGGTCAAAAAAAATACAGGGAAGCTAACTGGCTGGGCAGCCTATACTATTTCCAAAGCACAACAAAGAACACCTGGCAGAAACACGGATGAACCGGGCATAAATAACGGGAAATGGTATCGTGCAAACTATGACAAACTGCATAACCTCTCTGTTACAGGATCCTATGCCTTCAACCGAAAATGGTCATTTGGTGGCATTCTGACTTTCCAGAGTGGTAAGGCGGCGACCTTCCCGGATGGGCGCTACCAGTACCAGGGTGTGTATGTTGCCAGCTACGGAACAAGAAACGGAAATTCTTTGCCTGCGTATCATCGCCTGGATGTATCCGCCACTTATGTACCCAAGCCCGACAAGACAAAAGGATGGCGGGGTGAATGGAACTTCAGCATCTACAACATTTACAACAGGAACAATGCAGCTTCTTATTCATTCAGACAGAATGAAGACACGGGAACAAGTGAAACAAGAAGGACATCCATTTTTGGCATTGTGCCTGGCATAACCTACAACGTAAAGTTTTAAAAAACCCTTACCCACTTATAAAACGATAACAGATGAAACTTCTGGAAATAATTGTAGTTATAACCGCCGGACTGTTCGTAACAGCATGCGAGAAAGTTGTAAAAGCTGATCTTGACACTGCACCACCAAGGTTGGTGGTAGATGCATCCATAGATTGGGTAAAAAATACGGCAGGCAACGAACAGCGGATACTATTGTCGACGACGACTGGATATTACAGCCAGCAATTTCCAACCGTCTCCGGCGCGGTGGTTACGGTAACTGACGCAGCAAATACAGTGTTTGAGTTTGTGGAAACCCAGGGCACGGGCCAATATGTTTGTCAAAACTTCATACCTGTTATCGGCCAGACTTATAAGTTGAAAATCATTTTAAACGGTGAAACGTATACGGCCTCAGAAACTTTTACCTCTGTGCCGGCACTCGAGGATAACATCGAACAGGACGACACAGGCGGTGAGGCCGGTGATGAAATGGAAATAACGTTCTATTATAAAGATGATGGAAGCCAGGAAAATTTCTACCTGAACAGTATCAGCCAGCCCTACTCCCCGTTCCCGGAGTTTGAAGTGGAAGATGATGAACACACGAATGGCAATTTGATGCAGGAATCCTTTGCGCATGAAAAGCTGAAAGCAGGCGACCCGGTGGACATCAGGCTGTATGGAATTTCAAAAGGCTATTACAATTACATGTTCAAATTAATACTCGCTACCGGTAATGATGGCAACCCGTTTCCTACGATACCGAGCGCTGTTCGCGGCAATATTGTCAATGAGACAAACGGCAGCAATTATGCTTTCGGCTATTTCAGGCTGGCAGAGGTGGCTACCAAAGGCTATACGATCCAGTAATGAACTTTGCTCCTAAGGGTAACCGGAATTTTCTCCCCATGAGAGTTCCGGTTATTTTTTTCGAGCAATCGGAGGCCGGGCTGACCTTTCTTTGGCTTGTTCCACCCGATCAGGCCCGCACCAGCCGGCAACCCCAAATCTGGTAATCCTGCAATTATAACTTCGTGCTTTAAATTGCCTCGTTCCCTCAACTCTATGGCACTGATATCCAGATTGTCATATTATACTCTGACATATACTACACTTCTGTCAGATTATAAACTTACTTTTAATTTTATTAGTCAGATTATAGACTTACATTTGAGTATATTTTGTCAGACTAAAGACTTACAAATATGGGAACGAAAACCTTACAATTACAGCAGCTTAACAGCAAGATGCACATGTTTGCAATGGTGCGCAAAGTGCCTGCTCCACCAACCGGTTGGGTAAAAGCTTCCCGGATTGCTTTGGGTATCTCATTAGAACAGCTCGGCAGGAAGCTATCCATCACCAGGCAGAGCGCCCAGGCAATTGAAGAGCGGGAAAAAGAAGGTTCTGTTACCATAAAAGCATTGCGAGAGGCTGCCAACGCGCTGGATATGGATCTTATCTATGGCTTCGTTCCGAAAGATGGATCCCTGGATGCTCTCATCGAACGAAAAGCAAGAGAATTGGCAAAACAAATTGTGTCACGAACATCTGCTACCATGAAACTGGAAGACCAGGAGAACTCACCAGCAAGAATCGAACAGGCAATAGAAGAAAGGGCCACTGCCATAAAAACCGAAATGCCTAAAACCTTATGGGATTAAATCTCCAATACCAGGAAGGACAAACTCCGTTAGAAGACGACGAGAAGGACGGCTTGCGGATAGAAACCATTACGACGAGGCAGGAGTTAGATGAATTCGAGCAACAAAATATTGAACAGGCGGTTGAGTGGACGATGAAACTTCCTTCAAAGTATAATGCAATCCTTACGGAGGATTTTGTCAAAAGACTGCACAAAAAAATGTACAGTGATGTGTGGACCTGGGCAGGTAAGTTTCGCAAAACCAACAAGAACCTGGGTATTGACAAGTGGCAGATACCAACACAATTAAAATCCCTGCTTGATGATACGCGATACTGGATAGAGAACGACATATATCCGCCGGATGAAATTGCCATCCGGTTCAAACACGGGATTGTAACAATTCATTGCTTTCCAAATGGCAATGGAAGACATAGCCGGCTCATGGCGGATATCATAGCGGAAAAGATATTCAGGCAACCCGTATTTACCTGGGGTGCGACAAATCCTGAAAAGGGTGGAAATGCAAGGGCCGACTACCTGACTGCGATAAGGAAGGCTGATGCCGGAGATATAGTAACATTAATGAAATTCGCAAGGTCGTGATGCCTTGCGGCCGACTGATCGTTGATCAGCAGCAACGCATTCGGCGCCCCTGTTGCACCGCCAAAAATCTATCACTATCTTGTCGGGTGCCAACCAAACCCTCAGACCTTGTCCAGAGCGATCGCCTTCTTTGATCTTGAAACATTCGGATCGGGGCGGCAGATTTTAGATGCCGGCGCCGTCACGAGCGACGGGCGAACATTTCGTGAGCCTTCAGCACATAAACTTGTTCAGTTCCTTTCACCCTATTCCTTTATTGCTGGTCATAATATCGTGGCGCATGATCTGCCTGTTTTACGCCACGCTTTTCCATCCGACACGCTGGCCCCGTCGCGGGTCATCGACACGCTCCTGCTGTCTCCCCTCCTGTTTCCAAATAAGCCCTACCATCGGCTGCTGAAAGATGATAAGCTGGACAGTAATCAACTCAATAACCCCGTACTCGATTCAGAAAAAGCAAGGCAACTTCTCGAAGACGAGATCGCAGCGTTCCGGAAATTGCCCTCCGACATACAGGGGATACTGGCATCACTGCTTCATAACACCGAAGGATTCCAGGCTTTCTTCAGGTTGATGCAGGTTGGTCCCATTCACGATACACCAGGGCTTATCGCGGCCATTACGAGTTCCATCCCCGGGAAGATCTGCAGCAACGCATCGCTGTCCCGCTGGCTGAATGAACAACCAGTAGCCCTTGCCTATTCCCTTTGCGTCATCCGCTCCAACCCCGATTCCATTGCCCCGCGCTGGCTGCTCCGGAATTATCCCGTCGTCCAGGTCATCATCCGGTCCCTGACCAATACGCCCTGTCCTTATGGATGTCTCTACTGTAAACAGGCTTTCGATCCACGTGTTGCCCTGAAAAAATACTTTCATTTCGACGGTTTCCGGAAATATGAAGGTCAGTCTCTCCAGGAAGATGCTGTCCAGGCTGCCGTCAATCATAAATCACTACTCGCCATCTTTCCTACAGGCGGCGGTAAATCCATCACGTTTCAATTACCTGCGCTCATGGCCGGTGATGCCGCTCACGAACTCACCGTCGTTATATCACCGCTCCAGTCGCTCATGAAAGACCAGGTGGACAACCTCGATAAAAAAGGCATTCAACGCGCCGTCACCATCAACGGGCTTCTTGATCCTCTTGAAAGAGAAAAAGCGATCGAGCGGGTAATGGATGGCGACACCTCACTGCTGTACATTTCCCCGGAATCCCTCCGCTCCACCACCATCGAACGTATATTGCTGCATCGTCAGATCGCTCGTGTCGTGATCGATGAGGCTCACTGCTTTTCCGCATGGGGACAGGATTTCAGGGTGGATTATCTTTATATAGGCCCATTTCTCAAGAAACTCCAGGCCGCCAAACAGATCGATACCCCTATCCCGGTATCCTGCTTCACGGCCACGGCCAAACAAAAAGTGATCGAGGACATAAGCATCTATTTCAAGAAAGAATTGGGGCTGACATTGGAGGTATTTAAATCAACGGCAAGGAGAACCAACCTGACGTATAAAGTCTTTGAACACGGTGAGGAGGAAGATAAGTACACCCAGCTTCGCGCGATCATTGAAGCAGATACCTGTCCTACTATTATCTATGTATCCCGGACAAAAAAAGCGGAAGAAGTGTCTGGCCGCTTAACGGCCGACGGTTTCCCTGCCAGACATTTCCATGGAAAAATGGAAGTCCACGACAAAATGGAAAGCCAGGATGCTTTTATGAATGGGGCCGTGGACATCATGGTCGCCACATCGGCCTTCGGTATGGGGGTTGATAAAAGCAATGTCGGACGCGTCATTCACTACGAGATATCCGATTCACTGGAAAGTTATGTGCAGGAGGCCGGGAGGGCGGGCAGGGATGAGCAACTGGATGCAAAATGCTTTGTACTTTTCAACGAAACTGATCTCGATGCGCATTTTAATCTATTGCAACAATCAAAGATCACCAAACAGGAGATCAACCAGATCTGGCGCGCGATCAAAGATATGACCAGCCTGCGGCTGAAAACATCCAGCTCCGCCCTCGATATTGCAAGAAAGGCGGGCTGGGATGAAAATATCCGACAGCTTAAAACCCGCGTCACTACGGCGGTTGCCGCACTCGAGATGGCAGGTTATCTTATCCGCGGGCAAAACTCGCCGCGCGTCTATGCCACCAGCATCCGGGAAAAAAATGCAGACAAGGCCATCACCAGGATCAACGTCTCGACGCAGATCACCCACGATGATAAAAAAACCGCGGTCCGAATTGTCAAGAAATTATTCTCCGCTAAAAGCAAAAGGCTCTCCTTTGATGATGAAGCCGAAGCCCGGGTTGACTACATCGCGGATCAGCTTGGCATGAAGCTCAACGACGTCATCCGGATCGTGAACAACCTTCGCGAGATCGGCATACTTGCTGATGAAAAAGACCTGACCGCTTTTGTGAAACGCAACGAAACACAAAATAAACTCACCACTCACCTCGAGAAATATATCAAAACTGAAAACGCACTGATCGGATTACTGGATGAAGAGCGGCGGGTCTATAACCTGAAAGAAATTAGCGAAGAAATTGAGAAAGCGACCGGCATCAATCCTGGGTCTGCCCTGCGATCGGTTATCCATTATTGGGGATTGCAAAAGCTGGTAGACTTCAGGTACGAAGATGGCTCCCGGCATTACATTAAGATCGCGTGCCGTGACTCGATCGCCCGTCTGAAAAGCCACGCAGAAAAACGACACCTGCTCGCCAACTCCCTGGCCAGCTATCTGCTGACGCTCTCGAAAAAAGCGGGCGGAAGCGATGGATCGGAAGAGGTACTCGTCGAATTTTCCATTCTTGAACTTAAGGAAGAAGTGAAACGCCATTTCGGCATGTTCGAGATGAAAACGGAAAATGGTGATGTCGAGGACGCACTTTTTTATTTAACAAGAATTGACGCGCTTAAGATCGAAGGTGGATTCATGGTGACCTATAACCGCCTCCAAATAGAAAGGCTTGAAGTGAATAAGGCCATCCAGTATAAGGAAGCAGACTACGACTCACTCAAAACTTACTACATCCAGAAACAGGCGCAGATCCATATCGTCGGGGAATATGCCCGGTTGATGTCATCCAATTATGAAAGGGCGCTGAAATTTGTGGATGATTATTTCCTGCTCAACTACTCTGCTTTTTTATCCAAATACTTCAATAAAACAAGGATCGAGGAGATCGATCAGCCGCTGAATCCGAAAACCTTCAAGAAGATCTTTGGTGAATTAAGTCCAAGCCAGTTGAACATTGTCAAAGACAAGTCCAGTCAGCACATCGTGGTGGCTGCGGGACCTGGCAGTGGTAAAACGAAAGTCCTGGTACACAAACTCGCCTCATTACTGCTGGTAGAAGAGGTCAGACAGGAGCAGTTGCTGATGCTGACGTTCTCAAGAGCAGCAGCGACGGAGTTCAAGTCCCGACTGCTCAACCTGATCGGTAAGAGCGGCGGCTGGGTGGAAATAAAAACATATCACTCCTATTGTTTTGACCTGCTCGACAAGATCGGGAGCCTGGAAGGATCGGAAAATATTGTCGCGCTGGCTACGGAGAAAATATTGAGCAGGGAGATAGATGCAAACAAGATCACCAAGACCGTACTCGTTGTGGATGAGGCACAAGACATGAACGAAAGCGAGTATAAACTTGTGGAGGCGCTGATGAATGTTAACGACGACATGCGAACGATCCTTGTCGGCGATGATGATCAGAATATTTTTGAATTCCGGAAAGCAAGTGCGAAGTACATGCGTGATCATATTTCCCTCCGCGCTGCAACGAAATATGAACTGGTAGAAAACTACCGCAGCAGGGATTCCATTGTAAGTCTGTCCAATCGCTGGGTGGCAAGCTTGCCGAACCGGTTGAAGAATATCCAGTCACAGTCGATGGTTCCCGGCAATGGCTTCGTGGAAGTCCGGCAATGGACCTCTACGAAAACAGTTCTGCCTGCGGTAGAAATGATCCTGGAGGCTGAATTGTCGGGCAGCACGGCGGTATTGACGCAAACCAACGAACAGGCTGATATGATCGCAGGCATGCTGAAGCACCGGAACCGGCATGCAAAACTCATCCAGGGCGATGACGGATTCTCGTTGGTGAAGCTCATGGAACTGGTCGCTTTCACCCAAATGGCAACCGTCGATTCCACCGACGCAACGATACAGGAAGAGCTATGGCAGGAGTCGCGAAGAAAATTACAGGTCAACTACGCGAGGAGTGCCAACCTGGAACTGGTATTGACAATCATAGACCGGTTTGCATCCGTAAATCCAACCCGGAAATACAAGACCGACTGGCAGAGGTTTCTCACTGAATCAAAACTGGAAGATTTTGTAACCATCACGTCTGATGTGATCCTTGTGTCGACCATTCATAAATCGAAAGGCAGGGAGTACGACAATGTATTCCTGGTGATAGAGCGTGAACCAACTACTGATGAAGAGAGGCGGGCGATCTATGTGGGCATGACCCGTGCGAAAACCTCATTGCGGATCGGCTATACCGGAGAATACCTCCGTAAATTGGTAACAGAGCTGGGCAGACATGTCAGGGATGACCGCGCATTTTCCGATCCACCCAAAATCTCATTAACGCTGGGATTGTCAAATGTTTACCTGGGTGGGTTTTACTGGCACCAATCGGAAGTCGCGAAACTTGTATCCGGTGATGAGTTGCGCTTTGGTCCATCCGGCCTTGTTTCAAAAGACGGGAAGGAGGTGGTTCGTTTCTCCCACGCATTCAAACAACACCTGGAGAAGTACACCAGAAGACTATTCACGCTCGAAACCGCCCGCGTTAATTACATCGTGTATTGGTGGGATGAAAAGCAGGAAAGGGAGTTGAAGGTAGTGCTGCCCGAATTGGTGTTGGGAAAAGTTGACTCCTGACATCGAACGATTTCACAAACCGCAGGAGTTATTTCAGCATCGCTGGACTGATCTTACCTCCAGCCTCTGCCTCCAACAAAGTAGTACCATCTTACAGCTTTATTGTCACAGAGTTAGGGTGTTTTTCACGATTTCTTGTAACAAAGTAAGCTCAATTTCTTCCTTTTTTTGTCATAGAGTTAGGGCAATTTCTATGATTTGTTGTACCAAAGTAAGCCCATATCCTCCCGGAACGCAAACAGCACCACTCAAGTTAGGTCCCGGGCCCCTCTTTAACGAGTATCCGGACCTACCTATAATACTTCTCCAACTCCTTGTCCTCCCCTCTCCACTGCGCAATCTTTGCCAGTGAATTGATCAGTGGCTCCTGGAACCAACCCGGCAGGCCTTGCAGGTAAGATTCGCTGTAACCAAGCAATAGCGCCATATGCCAGGGATTTTCTGTCATGTCATTTTTCAACAACCCATCATTGATCAAGCCATAAGCTACCCGAAGTGTTTTTTCCAAACCACCGGCCGGAGTGATCTTTACCAGCAACAACGATTTTTCCTGGCGAGCATTTTTGAAGAAATGCATATCCCTTCTGCCGGCTTCTGTACTATCCCCTTTGTTCAGCAACACCTCCTGCCCTTCGCGGCCGATCGTCACCGCACCTTCGAGCACTTTGAACTTCTCCACGAAATTGTTGTGGTAGTGCCAGTCGTTGCCACCAAGCGGCTCAAGTTCAACCTGGACCAATTCATAAGCACCTCTTGTTTCTGCTCCGGTCTTTATAAAAGTGGCTGAGTAGTTACCATTTCCATTTATAATTGTTCTGTCAGCCCGGTTGCCGACCGTTTTGTCCAGCGATGGCAGGAACAACGCAAACACCACGATCGATACATAAAGCAGGGCCACCAGGAAGATGGGCAGATAAAAGATGGTATAAACCAGCTTTAGAAGAACATTCCGTTTTCCTTTCCATATCCGCACCACGCCCACCGGGTAAAACAGGTACCATAATGCCGACAGCCGGTTGCGTTTTTTTGCCGGTCTATCTTCGATTTCGCCAGTTGGTGATACCGGCATTGTAAGCTCTTGCATAACTAAAATATTTTTATGCAAAATGACGATAAACACAAGGCATGGCCTTTAGGTAAACGGATTAAAAGTTCAGCAAAATGGATAAAATCAACCTGGCCCGCTGGGACAACTATTTCGGAAAAACCCGTCATCAATTGCTTTTCACGAGCGACCGCTATGCCGAGGCATCTTTCTCCTTTGCTGAAAAAGGGCTGCCTTCGGGTACTATTAATCATGTAACGACACCAGGGCTTGCGTTGACGGAACTGCACCTTCATAGCGATAATCCATTCCAGTTTATAGATACGCAGGGTGAGGAAGCAGCCGAGTCCCTGTTCGTGTTGAAAGGTGATGTCCAATCAACCTTCGGGGCCTATGATCAGGCGCTGCAGTTTTCAGGAAATAATCAAAGTATCCAATACAATCCCGACTTCTCGGGGACGCATCTCATCCGGTCCCAGGAATTCCACGCAATGACGATCACGTACGATCTGGACTATCTCAGTCAGTTGCTTTTCAGCGCCGGGTCCGGGGTGTTGGAAAAAATCGGCAACCAGGTCCGAACCAGGCAGCCGTTCTTATCGATGCCTTATGCGATGACGATGTCGGCCCGCATTGCTGATGTGATCCACGCGATTCAACGTTGCCCCTTTACGGGTATTACGCGGTACATGCTCATCGAAAGTAAACTGATGGAATTGTTTGTACTGCAGATGGAGCAACTCCAATCAATGCAGCAACAAAACCTCTATGGCAAGTGGAATCCCCAGGATGTGGAGCGGTTGTACGCGGTTAAAGAATATCTTGACACATCCTATCTCGATTCACTATCATTGAAATCACTCACCATGCAGTTTGGGTTGAATGAATTCAAGCTGAAGAAAGGATACAAGGAATTGTTCAAAACGACCGTGTTTGGTTACGTGCATCAACTGCGAATGCAAAAGGCAAAGTCGCTGCTTCGTCAACGTGAAATGAGTGTGTCGGAGGTGGCGTTTCATATCGGCTACGACAATGTGAGCAGTTTTTCTACCGAGTTCAAGAAGAGATTTGGGTATTCACCGAAGATGGCGTGTTAAGAAGAGCGCGGGGCGGGGTGCTGGGG
>JAEZAM010000063.1 GCA_023430465.1 Bacteroidota bacterium
CCCTTTCTACTATCCCCCGCCATTTTTATAGATTTTTATTCCGTCCAATATCCATCCACAATCAATCAATCCATACCCAACCGGCCTGCCCGTTTCTACCCCGTCACCCTATGAAAACCTTTCTCCATAACACCATCTTCAAGGTGCAACGCGGTATCTGGCTCTTCCTCGCCTTCTCGCTCTTCATCTTCATCTTTATCTTCCGGCTCATCTCCGTCAGCAATAAAGAGAGCAAACAAACCGAATTCATGGTCGCCCATACCTACGAGGTCATGCGGCAAACCGAAAATATCCGCTCGGCCATGGCTGAGTCCGAAGCTGCCACCCGCGGCTTCCTCATCACCGGCGACGCGCGCTGGGAAAATACCCGTCGTAAAGTGCACCACGAACTCGACTCGCTCATCAAACACATGGGCAGCCGCCTGGTCGATCCATCCCAGCAACAACGCCTCGCCAAACTAAAACTCCTCATCCGACAAAAACAGGCATTCCAGGCCAGCGTCATCACCGAACATTCCACCACCCCCAATTCCGACCAGGCTTTTGCCTACGACAGCGAAGGCCGCAAACTCGCCCTCCAGATCCAACAAAAACTCGTTGAATTCATGGACCGGCAAAACGCACTCCTGCACGATCGCTCCCTGCAAAACAATAAAGCCCGCCAAAAATCACTGCTCACCAGCATCATCGGCGTAGGCCTCGTCTTCTGCTTCGTTCTCATCACTCTTTGGCGCCTGAACAAGGACATCCGCCGCCGCAAACGTGCCGAGGAGGGTATTCGCAAAAGCGAACTCAAATACCGCAAACTCATCGAAGACGCCGGCGTTACCGTCTTCACCTCTGACCTCGCCGGAAATTTTACCTACGTCAGCGGCCGCGCGCTATCACTCACCGGCTTCTCGCCGGAGGAACTCATCGGCCGCAATTTCACCATCCTTGTTGCGCCGCAACACCTGGAACAGGTTACCGCTGCCTATGTACTCCAGGCAGAACAGCGTATCCCTGAAACCACCGAAGAGTTTCCCATCATCACACACGATGGTTTGGAAAAATGGGTGGAGCAAAATGCCATCCTTCTTTTCGACGAAGAAAACAATGTCAGCGGTTTTCAATGTATCGTAAAAGATATCACCGAGAAGCGCAACCAGAATAAGAAGATCCGGGAAGCTGACCGGAACATTCGCGCCATGCTGCAAAGCAGCCAGGAAGGATTTTACATGATCGATAAAGATCATCGCCTGGTGATGATCAACGAAGCAGCCCGCACACAACTCCAACTGGTATCCGGTTACCGCCCCAACACCGGTGACTCCATAGTGGATTACCTACTCCCTGAACGCAAGGAGATGTTCACCCGCCGTTTCGACCGCGTGCTTTATGGCACCACCGAAGAATCGGATGCGCGCATCATGACCAGCTCCGGTGAA
Organism: Bacteroidota bacterium; assembly: GCA_023430465.1. GTDB lineage: Bacteria > Bacteroidota > Bacteroidia > Chitinophagales > Chitinophagaceae > JAEZAM01. The sequence goes on from JAEZAM010000063.1 coordinate 1,428, forward strand.
ATGTGGTTCAACAGCCGCTATTTCCCTGTAAAAGATGAATCCGGTGAACCCATCGCCGTTTGCGTATTCTCAAAAGACGTAACTGAGCGCATCCTCGCCGACCGCGTACTTCAGCAGATCCGCGCAGAAAAGCAGGACTACCAGTTCCGCCTGCAAAGCATTCTCGATAACACACCCCTGATCGTTTTTGTAAAAGACCTCGAAGGCCGATACCTCATCATCAATCAATCATTTCGCGAAGCGTTCAACCGCACCGATACCGAAGTGTTGGGGAAAACGGATTTCGATTTCAGCTCCAGCGATGAAGCATTGCGCTACCAGGCCGCTGATGTGAAAGTGATCGAAACCCTTCAATCCGTAGAGCTGGAGGAGACCGTGGTGCGCGACGGCGTTGAAGAAAATCTCCTTATCGTTAAGTTCCCGCTCTTCGATAAGAATCAAAAAATATATGGCGTCGGTTGTATTGCCACGGACTATACAGATAAAGTCAAATACAGGCGGAATCTTCTCGAAGCAAAAAAGAAAGCAGAGTCTGCCGAACAATTGCAGGAACAATTTCTGGCCAACATGAGCCACGAAATCCGCACACCAATGAATGGCATCATCGGTATGGCCAATGTGCTGCTTGAGTCCGGTCTCAATGAAGAACAAATGGGCTTCGCAAAGATCATCCGTCAATCCTCAGATAACCTGCTTTTCCTCCTGAATGATATCCTCGATCTGTCGAAGATCAAATCGGGAAAATTAATGCTGGAGCACACGCCGTTCACACTTTATGAGGTAGTCGACTCCGCTATCGGTCTTATCCGGCAACCTGCGAAAGAGAAGCAACTGGTGATCCACTGCGATTTCCGCGTACCCGTGCAGACAAGAGTGGAAGGTGATCCATACCGCCTCAGCCAGATACTGAACAACCTGCTCAGTAATGCCCTGAAATTTACTGAACAGGGCAGCATCACGGTTACCGTGGAGAAGGCAACCCAGGATGGTACTGATATGTTTCGATTCACCGTTGCAGACACAGGTATCGGAATCCCTGAAAACAAAACGGAAGGTATCTTCAACAGCTTCGAGCAGGCCAACAAATCCACCACCCGCCAGTTCGGGGGCACTGGTCTTGGCCTGGCCATCACCCGCCAGCTCGTGTTAATGCAACATGGAGCCATCAGCGTCAACAGTACGCCAGGTAAAGGGACTTCTTTTATCATATCCATTCCATACACAACCATACAGACAACTTCTGAATCCGAAGAAAAAAATGTCCCGAAAGCTGCGGTAGATTTCTCCGGCAAATCGATCCTGGTGGTAGAGGACAACCTGATCAACCAGCAGGTGATCCATCATATCCTCAAGCGCCGTGGCGTTCGGACCACGCTGGCTGGTCATGGCCGGGAGGCCGTCGATATACTTGAACGTGGTGAAAAGTTTGACGCCATCATCATGGACCTTCAGATGCCTGAGATGGATGGCTACCAGACCACCACATATATCCGCAGTAAACTCAACGATCAAACCCCGATCATTGCCATGACGGCGAGCGCATTGCGGAATGAAAAAATCAAATGCTTGGAGCTGGGCATGAATGATTATCTCACCAAGCCATTTGCACCTGCCGACCTCTTCGATACATTGCAGCAGCTGCTGTTTCAACAGCAATCAGCTCATACCGACCGCTCAGCAGAGACAGAACACAAGAGTGAACTATATAGTCTTGACTACCTGAAGGAGATGGAAGATGAAGATTACACCCGTGAAGTGCTTGAGCTGTTTCTCGGCACAACACCCACAATGCTGCAACAAATGGATGCTGCCTTACTGGAGGAGGACTGGACCTCGCTGCAACAAAAGGCGCATAAATTGAAAAGCAGTTTCGGTATCCTTCAGATGAATGAACTGCTGCGACTTTCGCAGGCACTGGAAGATCTGGCCCGGTCAGGATCCGACCGCGATGGAATGGCAAAAGGACTAAAGCAATTAATCGAACAATACAACCTTATAAAACCAATGATCGAAGCCGAATGTCGTAGCGTCGGTCAGATAATCAATCCCAACACATGAAGATCCTGGTAGCAGAAGACGAGCCAATATTATTAAAGACGATCAGCCTTCGCCTCAAAAAAGACGGACACGAGATCCTTGCGGTGGATAACGGGCGGGATGCCATTGAACAGATCGAAGGGTTCGGGCCCGACATGATCATTACCGATATCATGATGCCCTACCATAGCGGCCTGGAGATTGTCGGTAAAGTGAAGTCGCTTACTGACCGCACGATTCCCGTGATCGTACTCAGTGGCATGGGCCAGGAAAATGTTGTCCTCCAGGCATTTGATCTGGGTGCTGACGACTATATCACCAAGCCATTCAGTCCCAATGAGCTTTCGATCCGCGTAAAGAAGCTTGGGCTCGTCAACGGTAAGTCGTAATCCGCAAGAGCATGCCTGAAACTAAAATACATATGCTGTTTATCAACCCCCATGTATTGTGGGATGTGACGATCGTGTTTTTATTTATCACCGCAGTAGTGATAGTTTACATGAGTCTATATATGTATCGTCGTTCCCGGCGGAAAAACAACCATGGAAGCTGGAAGAATAGTTTCGCTGAGTTCATCGGGGAACTTGCCATTATTGAATCGAATGACGAATTAGAACAGTTGCTGGCTCAGCAAAAATCAATCATGCTGCTGATAAACAGAAATACCAATGCCCGCAAGCTGATGGGCCGGCAGTTGCTCCGCGCGAGCAAACAACTATCCGGCAATGCCCATATGAACATCGTTCGCTTCTATAATCTGTGTGATCTTGGGGCAGATAGCCTTCGCAGGTTGAAACGCGGACAATGGTTTGTAAAGGCCGCCGCCATGCAGGAACTCTCACAACTTGATCAGCGTAAATATATCACCCAGATCTACCGGTATACCGATCATGCGGACGAACTCGTCAGAAGCGAGGCGCGAATTGCCGTGGTAAAACTAACCGGAGTTGCCGGCCTCCGCTTTCTTGACATTATTTCACGACCGCTGAGTGAATGGGAACAACTTGGACTGCTGCATGAACTCTCCAGGACGGCGCCAACTGAATTTCCCTGTCTGAACAAATGGCTGCTTTCAGGCAACAACAGCGTAGTGGAATTTGCACTGCGACTCGTAAGAATCTATCGCCTTAACGTGCCTAAAGATGTTCTTGAAAAATGCGTCATCCACCCGCACAAGCCAATCCGCCATGGCGCTATACTCGCGGCTGCGGAGATACCCGATCCTGCTATCACAGACCTGTTATTGAACCGCTTCGAAGTGGAGATATCTGTTGATTTACAGTTACTATTATTGCAGGCCTTGCAGATAAACACTACTGGGTTCAGCCTCTCATTTCTGATGGATGGTCTTCGCCATCCTGATGCCACATTGAAACTTGCCATCGCCCGTATCATCCGTGATAATGAGCCCGAAGCCTGGGCCGATTTGCCGAATATGGTGAATGCCTCCGACTATCCCTGGAACCAGATTATTCCACTCCTTGAAAACGAAAACGCAGCATGAGTATCGGAGAGATTTTATATACCGTCTTTACCTACGGCATCTTCATTTATTCTGTCGTGCTCCTGGGCTTCTACCTGTTCATTGCCATTTATAGCATTGGGGAAACGCGCCGGTATCTCAGGAAGAGCAGTTTCACCGACTACTCCCTCATGGCAGTTTCAGAGAATATCCCGTCCATCAGCATTCTCGCACCTGCTTACAATGAAGGTGCTACGATCATTGAAAACGTTCGTTCATTGTTAAGCGTTCATTACAACAAGGTGGAGCTGATACTGATCAATGATGGCAGCAAGGATGACACGCTTGCTAAACTCATTCATGCATATGAACTGGAATTAGTGCCTTACCTGGTGCATAATTACATAGCTACAAAACAGGTCCGCGCGATATATAAAAGCAGAAACCCGGTTTATAAAAAACTGATCGTTGTTGATAAGGAGAATGGCGGCAAAGCGGATGCACTGAATGTGGGCGTGAACATTGCCAGCAACGATTATATTGTTTGCATTGATGTGGATTGTATCCTGGAGCAGGACTCCATGCTCAAGCTGGTCAAACCATTCCTGGAAGAAACGGATAAACGGGTAATCGCTACCGGTGGGGTTGTGCGGATCGCCAATAGCTGTGAGATTCAGGATGGCAAGATCGTGCGGGTGAACCTGCCGAAAGATTTCCTCCCGCGTGTGCAGACACTCGAATACATCAGGGCCTTCCTTCTAGGACGTATGGCCTGGAGCAGGCTCAATGGACTATTGCTGATCTCCGGGGCGTTTGGTGCCTTCGATCGTGAGATCGTGATAAAAGCAGGTGGTTATGATCATAAGACAGTCGGAGAGGACATGGAACTCGTGGTGCGTATGCGCCGGTATATGGAAGAAAACAAACTGCCATATAAAGTAGCGTATATCCCCGATCCTCTTTGTTGGACAGAAGCGCCTGCGAGCCGAAAGATCCTCGGTCGGCAGCGCAATCGTTGGGCCCGTGGAACCATCGAAACATTGAAGATCCATAGGAAGATGTTCTTCAACGCCCGCTATGGTGTTCTTGGAATGATCAGTTATCCCTATTGGTTTTTCTTTGAGTTAATGGCTCCTTTGATCGAATTCACCGGCTTCGTGGGATTTTTTGTATTCATGGCATTCGGAATGATGGACTGGCCCTTCTTCCTGGCATTGCTGGCTTTCATTCTCAGTTTCGGGTTCCTGTATTCTGTATTTGCCATACTGATGGAAGTGCGGACTTATAACCAGTACCGGAAGCCAAAAGAAATTGCCATGTTGATATGGACGGCGATGCTGGAGCCTTTTATTTTCCATCCCTTCGTGGTCTGGTCAGCAATCCGGGGGCATGTGGACCTGCTCCGAAAAAAATCATCCTGGGGTGAAATGACCCGCCAGGGATTTGCAACAAGGAAAGCCACTACCTGATTTATTTTGAAATTTTATAACCCAAGAAATTGAAATCCCGAATCACCATAATATTGCTACTGAGCCTGATGCTGACCAGCAAGATGCTGCATGCACAAACTCCGGATCCAGATTCGCTTTTTACGCTTTCGAGAAAAGCCGCGTTCGATAACAAAGATTATCGCACATCAATCAGCTATGCGCAGCAAGCATTGTCCCTTGCTCCGGGCTATACGGATGTCCGGGTGTTTCTTTCCCGTGTTTATTTATGGAACAACCAGGTTGACAGTGCCCGCATTGAATCTGCCCGGGCGCTGGAACTCGACAGTACTCATGAAGACGCTGCTATCAATGCAGCCAGGATAGCATATCAACAAAAGGATATCACAACAGCCTATGATATTTCCGCTGCCGGTATAAAACATCATCCGCGATCTGTTCCCCTGTTATTACTCATGGCGAACGTGGCAATTGATCTTAATTCGCCTGTACTCGGTATCACTCTGCTCGATAGTGTTGCAAAGCTGGATCCAACCAACGCAGCCATAAGACCTTTGCTCGCCCGCCTGCGGGATTACAGAACCCCGAATCGGATTGGTGTGAGTTACACATACACCAGTTTCTCCAAACAGTTTGATGATCCCTGGTCACTGGTGAATGTTGAATATACCCGTCGCACATCGTTCGGTCCGATGACCGGCCGGGTCAATTTTGCCAATCGATTCCGCCAGGATGGTCTGCAGTTTGAAGTGGAATCTTATCCGCAGTTATCAAAAAAAATGTATGCTTATGTCGGGGCGGCGTTCAGTGCTGACTCTGCCGTATTTCCCAATTGGCGCGGTGGAGCATCATTGTTCGTTAACCTCGATAAGGCTTGGGAGATTGATGCTGGTGCGCGTTACCTCCAATTCTATGGGCATGATAACTGGGTGCTGACGGCTGCGGTGGGGAAGTATATAAAGAATTACTGGCTCAGTTTGCGATCTTATGTTACGGTGAGCCAGGACGAGAAACCGGTGGTAATTGCACTGAATACCCGGCGATACTTAAAAGGCCCGGATCATTTTATCGGCCTTAACCTTAGCAGCGGTATATCACCGGACAACCGCTCGCAGGTAATTCTGTTGGGCACGAAGAATAAATTGCGCACTCAACAGGCGGAACTTATGTACCGACTGTCATTTGGCATGAATGCGATTCAACTTGGAGCAGGTTATGCGCGTATAGAGTATCTGAAGGACACCTACAATGACCAGTTCACCGGGCATGTTTCTTATTTCCGCAGGTTCTGATAACGCAGGCCCGCGTAATTTTGGTTATGGAAAAATGGGTGCGGATCGCCGAATATGTTCATGAAATTCCCTTTCAGCCAAACAACATCGCTGAAGTAAAAGTCAATGGTAATACGATTTGCGTGGCGCGGCATGCGGACAAATTATTTGCCTTCGCGCACAAATGCCCGCATGCAGGTGGGCACTTTGTAAACGGGTTTATTGACCCCTTGGGAAAACTGGTGTGCCCTCTCCATCGATACAGGTTCGACATGGCAAATGGAAGGAATGTCTCGGGTGAAGGGTTTTACCTGAAACGATGGGAAATAGAGGTGAGGGAAGAAGGGGTGTTTGTGAACCTGGCTTAGTTTCGCGCAAATCACGCAAAGTGAACAAAGGCGCGGAGAAAACTTTGCGACTTTGCGTGAAATCAATACTCAAACTCTGTTTTATACGGATACCGTACCCGGTAGATCTCCCTCACCTTTTGCAGAATTGTATTTCTTAATACATCGATGTTCTTTTTTTCAATGGCTGATACAAACACCGCGTTGCCATTAGTTTCATTATTCCACCGGTCCTGTAGATCCTGTAAGATCTCCTTCTTTGTGCTTTCTTCCAGCCACTCATCAAAGGTCTTTTCTTCGTACAGATCCATTTTATTAAAAATAGTCAGCGTGGGCTTTTCAAACGCACCAAGCTCCTGCAGTGTTTTATTCACTACACCCAGTTGCTCTTCATAAGCCGGATGCGATACATCCACTACGTGCAACAGGATGTCTGCCTCACGCACTTCGTCCAGTGTACTCTTGAAACTTTCCACGAGATGGTGAGGAAGTTTGCGGATGAATCCGACGGTATCGCTCAACAGGAAAGGCGTTGTTTCATAAACGACCTTGCTGGTGGTTGTATCCAGGGTGGCAAACAATTTATTCTCGGCAAATACATCGCGTTTGCTCAGGATGTTCATAAGGGTCGACTTGCCGACGTTCGTATATCCCACCAAGGCCACGCGGATAAATTCGCCGCGCTCTTTTCGTTGTGTCATCGCCTGTTTGTCGATCTCCTTCAATCTTTTTCTCAGCAAGGTGATCTTGTCGCGCACGATCCGTCTGTCCGTTTCAATTTCACTTTCACCCGGACCTCTTGTACCGATACCCCCACCAAGGCGTTCAAGGTGTTTCCACATACCGCGAAGCCGGGGCAGGATGTACTGGTACTGGGCCAGCTCTACCTGTGCTTTCGCTTGGGCGGTCTTTGCCCTGCGCGCAAATATGTCAAGGATCAGGTCACTTCGATCAATGGTTTTAGCATCAAGCACTTTCTCGATGTTATTGATCTGTGCCCCGGTCAGTTCATCATCAAAAATCACGGTGCGGATATCTTTCAGTTTGATGTAATCGCGGATCTCTTCCAGCTTCCCCTTTCCAACAAAGGTTTTACTGTCGGGGTGCTGGAGTTTTTGGGTGAAGCGCTTTATCGTAACTGCACCGGCAGTTTCCGCGAGGAAGGCGAGTTCATCCAGGTACTCCTGGACCTGCGGTTCTGTCTGGTCTTTATGGATGAGTCCGACGAGGACGGCACGTTCTTCTTTCTGTATGACGTTCTTCTTATCGATCATGAATCAAAATTAGGTAGGTTTCACCCAAAAGGCGCAAAGAATGTCCGAAATTCGAACACGCTTTGCGCCTTTGTAGTAGATTTTGCGTCTTTGCGTGAAACAACAACTAGAGTCCACTTAACGTCAACCCGATCGAGAAGGGCTTGATCTCCGCTGCCACCCCTTCCTTGAACAGGCTGGTGAACTGGTAGCTGCCGAAGAGGGTGAAATGCCCCCAGCCGATCCTCGCCATACCAGAAAGGCGGGTTGTATTGAAAAATTTCTTACTGTTTTCCTTCATCGTGTAATCATTCAGCGTGGTTCCGGAAGCGCTCTCAAATGTTTTGTTGCGGGTATGCGCATTCAGCATGGTGCCCACTTTGAGACCGATGGCAAACTTGAAGCTCTTGCCACTGTTCATGGGGTTCGCCGTATAACGGAACTCAACGGGCAATTCTGCATAGACAGTTGCCAGTTTTGTTTTCTTGAAATGATTCGTATCCGCCTGGTCGGTGAATGGCAGCGTTGCTGTATTTGATTTGAGGTCGACGTATGTTTTTTTGAATTTCATGTGGTCTGAGGCGATACCGGGTCCGAAGGCCATGCTGAGCTTCGGGTTGGTTTTGAAGGGGAAATCGAACATGAAGTATACATTGACGCTTTTGGAAAAGCCGCCTGTGTTGATGGTATCAGGGATCCCTGACCAGCCGAGATAGCCGACCTGGATCATGAAATGATCATTGGCGCGACCGGCGAGGTTCATTTTTGGCTGAACGGTGCGGGCGGGGGGAGCAACAGGAACGAGCGTATCTACTTGCGCAAATAAACTATTGAACACGAAACAACTAACAGCGAACAGCGCGATTTTCTTCATAAAGCTGGTTAAGGTCGCAAATATATTTTTCTTTCGGTTAAAGATAGGTTAAGAAGAAAGGAATAATATTAATTCGCTACTTTTGCGCGCTATATCACCTGTTGGCAGGAATGTCAGCCTGTGATGGACCCTTAGCTCAGTCGGTTAGAGCATCTGACTCATAATCAGAGGGTCGCTGGTTCGAGCCCGGCAGGGTCCACTGAGGAAAGGTTAAGATTGAGGCTAAGGTTGAGATCTTAACCTTAACCTCTGCCTCAACGTCACTTCACTTCTTCAAAATCAATATAATCCCCCACCGGTTTTTTCGGTTCGGGTTTGGGCGTAGGTTGCTGTGCTGCCTGCTGCTGGCGCAGGTTATCTTCATGCATTTGCTGCATATTTCTGAATTGCTTTTTCACCTGCCGGGTAGCGCGGTACACCGGGATCACAAAGCCGAAGATGAACCGGTACAACACATAAGCAAGGATTGCATATAGTATTATCGCCATAGTCTGGCAAATTTACGAACCCCCTCATATCTGGGCAGGGTTTTCGGTGAATGGATAGTTAATCTTCGGTGGAAATATGGCAAAGGTCCGGAATTTCAACCTCTACCTTAACCTTAACCTTAATTTGGACCCAATACCTAAATTCCCTTATTTTTGCATCGGTAAATGAATCAAGAGAAGGGAACGAAGTCGTTCCCTTCTTCTTTTCTCAGAACTGGACAAATGGAAGGGCAAGTATCGTTTCTTGAGCAGAAGGTTAACGCTTTGATTGCGGATCAGCCGGAGGTTTTCCTGGTTGAGATCCGGATCAAACCAACCAACAATATCAAGATCTACCTGGATGCGGACCAGGGGATCAGCATCGACCGGCTGATCCAGTTCAACCGCAAACTGTACCGCGAACTGGAAGAAGGAAACTACTACCCCGATGGAAATTTTTCACTCGAGATATCCAGCCCGGGACTTGATGAACCCCTGAAACTTTTTCGGCAATATAAAAAGAACATCGGCCGGTTCGTGGAAGTCGTCTCTACGGAAGGCGTACGAGTGGAAGGCAAGCTGGTGGCGGCTTCGGAAGAGGCGATCACCGTCGAGGAAGAGAAAGGGAAAGGAAAGAAAAAGGAAATTGTCACACACGAGATACCATTTATTAATATTAAAACAACCAAAGTTCAAATTAAATTTTAGACCCCCGGCCGGGACCCTTACACGGTCTCTTCACCGGACTTCAACAATTATAATTTATGGCTAGTATCAATCTTATAGAGGCGTTCCAGGAATTCAAGGATGCGGAAAACATCGATCGTCCTACCATGATGAAAGTGGTGGAAGATGTATTCAAAACACTGCTCCGCAAAAAGTTTGGCAGTGACGAGAATTTCGACGTGATCGTGAACGCCGAGAAAGGTGACCTTGAGATCATCCGCCACCGGATGATTGTGGAAGATGGACAAGTGGAGGACCCCCTCGCACAGGTTGGCTTTACCGAAGCCACCAAGATTGAACCCGATTTCGAAGTAGGTGAAGAGCTTTTCCAGCCCATCGACCTCTATGATTTCGGCCGCCGCGCCATCCTCGCAGCCAAGCAAACCCTGGCGAGCCGGATCAGCGACCTCAAAAAGAACGTACTGGCCAAGAAATACGGTGACCGTATCGGCGAGATCATCAGCGCCGAAGTTTACCAGGTATGGAAGAAGGAAATCCTCCTGCTTGATGAAGAAGGCAATGAACTCATCCTTCCCAAAAGCGAACAGATCCCGCAGGATTACTTCAAAAAAGGGGAGAATATCCGTGCCGTGGTGAAGAAAGTTGACATGAAAAATAACAATCCGGTCATCATCCTTTCCCGCACTTCACCAGATTTTCTGGCTAAATTATTGGAGATAGAAGTGCCTGAAATTTTCGACGGACTGATTGTGATCAAAAAAATTGTGCGTGATCCCGGAGAAAGGGCTAAAGTTGCTGTTGAATCCTACGATGACCGCATTGACCCCGTTGGCGCCTGCGTTGGTATGAAAGGCAGCCGTATCCATGGTATTGTTCGTGAACTGAAGAATGAAAACATCGACGTGATCAACTGGACCGCAAACACCCAGTTGCTCATCCAGCGTTCCCTGACCCCTGCGAAGATCACGAGCATGGAACTCAACAACGAGACAAAACACGCAAGCGTATACCTTAAGCCCGACCAGGTATCCCTGGCCATCGGCAGAAGAGGTGTCAATATTAAACTGGCCTGTGAACTTACCGGCTACGAGCTGGATGTATTCCGCGATTCCGAAGAAGAGACCGGAGAATTTGATGTGGATCTGGAAGAATTCAGCGATGAGATCGAAACCTGGGTTATCGATGAACTCAAACGCGTTGGTTGTGACACCGCGCGCAGCGTTCTCAAGCTGACCCCGGAAGAACTGGAAAGAAGGACAGACCTGGAGAAAGAAACCATCGACGAGATCAGACGCGTATTGCAGGCTGAACTTGAGAATGAATAATGAAAGTCATGGCGTCATAAGTCATCAGTCATACTAGCCGTATAATCGTGCAGCAGACTGGAAATTATACGGCATACTGTCAGACTTACTTGAATAAACAAACTGAATGTCAGAAATCAAACTTCCAAGATTATTAGCAGCAGCTAAGGAGTTCAACATCGGCCAGGAAACCTTGATCGATTTCCTGATCGGGAAAAGCTTTCCCAAAGACGAGCTGAAACCTACGTCCAAACTGACGTTGGAGATGTATCGTGCTTTGCAGCAGGAATTCCAGGGCGATAAGGCGGCCAAGCAAAAGAGCGACCAGGTCGACCTGCCCAAGGGATCACAGGCTGAAGCCAAAAAGAAAAAAGAAGACGAAGAGATCAACTTCCGCAAGGACGACAAAAAGATCACACCGAAGAAAGAAGAGGCACCGGTAGTTGCGGCTGCGCCGCCAGTTCCTCCACCTGTAGTGGAAGAAAAGCCTAAACAGGAAGAGCCTGTTGCCCCGCCGGCCAAAGAGGAAGAAAATGTGGTGAAGATTGAAGCACCTGAAATCGCTGCGCCGAAAGTGCTCGACAAGATCGATCTGTCTGCGATCGATTCATCGACGCGGCCGAAAAAATCGGTGAAGAAAAAAGCAGAGGAAGAAAAGCCTGCCAGCGAACCGGAAGCACCGAAAGCAGTAGAGCCAGCGAAAAAGGAAGAACCGGCTATTGCAGCAGAAGCACCAAAAGAAACCGAGCAGGAGGCTGCACCGGCTGTAGAAACGACTCCGGTCGTGGAAACCGCCGAAGAAGAAGCACCGGTCATCACCAACATACGTGCAGAAAAGATCGAAGGGCCAAAGATCCTTGGTAAGATCGATCTGCCGGTTGACAATGATACCCGCCCGAAAAAAGACGAGAAGAGAAAGCGGAAACGTATCCCGATCGAGAAAAAGGATATGCGTCCGGCCACTTCCGATCCAAACCAGCAACGACGCCCCGGACAGGCAGGTACACCAGGTACCTTCAACCGTGGAAACGATCAGCGCGGCCGTACAGGTACAGGTGGTGCCAGAACGGGCAGACCTTCCATCACCCGCCGTGGTGAGGACAGGCTCATTGACGAAAAAGAAATTCAACGGAAAATACAGGAAACCCAGGCCAAGCTTTCAGGCGGTGGCGGCAGAGGCAAGAACATGAAGAAGCTTCGCCGCGAAAAGAGGCAGGAAATGGCCGATGCCATGGGGGAAATGGGCGATGATAACAAACTGCAGGTAACGGAATTCATCAGCGTGAGCGAACTCGCCAACCTGATGGACGTGAGCTTCGCAGAAGTGATCAGCAAATGTATGGGTCTCGGTATCATGGTGTCCATCAACCAGCGCCTTGATGCAGAAGTGATCGAGCTTGTTGCCAGCGAATTTGGTTTCGATGTCGAATTCATCGACATGGAAAAGCAAATGGAAATGGAAGAAGAGGAAGAAGTGGATGAAGAAGATGAACTCCAGCCACGCTCACCGATCGTTACGATCATGGGGCACGTTGACCACGGTAAAACTTCACTCCTTGACTATATCCGCAGTGCAAATGTAGTGGCAGGTGAGGCGGGGGGTATCACCCAGCACATCGGCGCCTACAAGGTGGCCTTGCCAAATGGAAAAGAAATTACCTTCCTTGATACTCCAGGTCACGAAGCGTTCACCGCGATGCGTGCGCGGGGTGCCAAAGTGACCGATATAGCCGTGATCGTGATAGCAGCGGATGATGCTGTGATGCCACAAACCCGGGAGGCAATCAGCCACGCCCAGGCAGCCGGTGTTCCCATGATCTTTGCGATCAACAAGATCGATAAGGACGGCGCTAACCCGCAGAAGATCTATGAGCAGCTTTCTTCAATGAACCTGCTGGTGGAAGAATGGGGTGGTAAATACCAGAGCCAGGAAATCGCAGCGAAGAAAGGACTGAACATCGATAAACTCCTTGAAAAAATATTGCTCGAAGCAGAGCTGCTCGATCTGAAAGCCAACCCGTCAAGGGAAGGAACCGGTACGATCATCGAAGCTTCGCTCGATAAAGGCCGAGGTTATGTAGCCACTCTCCTGGTAGAGAACGGTACACTGCGTGCCGGGGATCTTGTGGTGAGTGGTCAGTATTTCGGTCGCGTAAAGGCCATGTTCAACGAGCGTAACAAACGCGAAGATGAAGCAGGTCCTTCCGCACCTGCCGTTATACTTGGTCTGAATGGTGCGCCGCAGGCGGGTGAAAAGTTCAAGGTATATTCAGACGAAGCAGAAGCCAAGGACATCGCCAACCGCCGTGCCCAGATCCTGCGCGAGCAGGGAATGCGCGCTAAGAAGCATATCACACTGGATGAGATCGGCCGTCGTCTTGCTCTCGGAAACTTCAAGGAACTCAATGTCATCATCAAAGGTGATGTGGATGGATCCGTGGAGGCCCTCAGTGACTCATTGCAGAAACTGTCAACTGAAGAGATCGCAGTTCGCGTACTGTTGAAGGGTGTCGGACAAATCTCCGAAAGTGATGTGGTACTTGCCACCGCTTCTGATGCCGTGATCATAGGCTTTAACGTACGTCCTTCGGTGCAGGCAAACCGCCTTGCGGAGAATGAAGGCGTGGAGATCAAGCTCTACTCGATCATCTACACCGCGATCGATGAGATCCGCAGTGCGATGGAGGGTATGCTTGAGCCGAAAATGCAGGAGAAGATCGTGGCGAATGTTGAGATCAGGGATGTGTTCAAGTTTGATAAGGCCACTGTTGCGGGATGTTATGTTCGCGATGGTAAGATCAAACGCGACTCCAAGATCCGTGTCATCAGGGATGGTATCGTTGTGTACCCGCTGGGTGAGAACGTCGCGGAGCTGGCTTCCCTCAAACGCTTTAAGGACGATGCGAAGGAAGTACAGGCCGGTATGGAATGTGGTCTGACCATTAAAAATTACGCTGATATGAAAGTCGGTGACGTGGTGGAAGCATACGAACAGGAAGAAGTAAAACGTACGCTGTAAGCCCGGATCGAATCTTTTGTTAAATACCTTTTAAGTTTTTACCGGTTTGCGCCGGTAAAACTATTTTTGAACACCATGCATTACTTCAAAAAAATACTGGCTGCTGCCGTTGTTCTGTTCGTATTTGTAGCTGCTGCCCAGGGCCAGGCCCGGCGTGCTATTGCCGATAAGATCGTTGCCGTGGTAGGTGACAGGATCATTCTTCAATCGGATATCCAAAATTCAATCCGCGATGCGGAAAGACAGGGTAGTGAGATCCCCGAAGGGGCATTTTGCACCTTGCTGGAGCAGGCACTTGTATCAAAAGTCCTGATGCTGCAAGCGGAAAAGGATTCGCTTCCGGTAACGGATGAAGAGGTAGAGGCAGAACTCGATCAGCGTGTTCGCTACTTCATCAACCAGGTGGGTAGCCAGCAGCAACTGGAAGAGTATGCAGGCAAAACCATTTACCAGATCAAGGATGATGCGCGTGAATCTGTGCGGGAGCGGAAACTGGCGGAAGCGATGCAGCAAAAGATCGTGAGTTCAGTACGCATCACGCCTACAGAAGTAAAAGCATTTTATGATCGTATTCCGGTTGACAGCCTTCCTTTCTTTGAATCTGAACTGGAAGTGGGGCAGATCATTTCACTGCCGAAAGCTTCCAAGGAACTAGAGCAGTACGTGGTGGCGGAAATGAACAACTACAAAAAGCAGATTGAGACGAAGCTGGCGACTTTTGAGGCGCTTGCAAGGCGTTATTCGGAGGATCCGGGCAGTAAGGAACGCGGAGGAAGCTACCAGATCAATCGCAACGAGAAGACCTGGGATCCTGTGTTTTTGTCAACGGCATTTCGTTTGAAGAATGGGGAGATTTCTGCACCGGTCAAGTCAAATAAGTTTGGTTATTTCCTCATACAGATGGTAGATCGCCGGGGAGACGATGCGGATGTACGCCTGATCCTTCGTACTGCGACAGTAACGGATGCCGAGATCAAACAATCCGTCGCCAAGCTCGATACAGTTCGTTCCAAGATCATCGCCAACACGTTGGCCTTCAACGATGCCGCTGCGAAATACAGTGATGATGAATCGATCAAGTTCCAGGGTGCATTTGTGTTGAATCGCGATGGATCACCTTATGTTACGATCGATCAGCTTGATAAGGACCTGGTGGCTATGCTGGGAAAAATGAAGGTGGGTGATATTTCACAGCCTACTCCGTTCGTGAATGAGCAGGGCAAGAGAGGGGTAAGGATTGTTTACCTGAAATCGAGATCAGAACCACACCGCATGAACCTGCGGGATGATTATAGCCGTATCTCCAACGCGGCACTGGAAGAAAAGAAAGGCCAGGCACTCGACAGATGGCTGAAACAGAAAATGGCAACATATTACATCGATGTAGATAACGGGACAGAAGGTGAGTGTCCATCGATGAATAAATTTTCTGCTGCGAAATAACAGGGTTCTAAATGCGCTATCGGAAGATCCGTTTGTCGAACGGAAATTTCTCTCTACCGACGATTTTGATTTTCGGAAAATCTTTGTGATTGGGATTTATCAGGAAATTATAGTCACCCCGGGTCACTGCTGATGGAACCTGCAAAATACAGCCTTTGTTCTCCAATACGAATCTATCTCCAATACTTGGGGTAGATGG
>JAEZAM010000101.1 GCA_023430465.1 Bacteroidota bacterium
CCCTTTCCACCGCGGCTTTGATGGCTGCTGCACCTAGCCTGGTGGCCGACAGATCCTTCAGTGCGCCGCCAAATGATCCGATAGGTGTACGTACAGCCGAAACGATGTATACTTCTTTCATAGTTCAAATATAGTATACAAAGTTAACGATTGTTCGTGTAAGCAAGATGCTGAGCGACTGGATGCTGGATAACAATAAAATGTTTATGCCCGGTCCCGGCACGCAAAAACGCAAAGTCAGCAAAGCAAGCAAAAACTTTAATCCAGCTTCCAGCTTCCAGCTATCCAGCATCCAGCTATCCAGCATCCAGCTTGCCGCACTCCTCAATAATAGGAGAAGAACGCCTTCAGGTTAAATGAATTTCCCGCCTCGGGGCCTGTGAGATAAGTCATGACTCCATTTCGCTCAATGGGCAGTTTTTGCGCATTGTATTGGTAGCTGTAAACGATCTCATAATGTTGCCCGGTACCCGTACGGACGAGTTTCCGGGGGTTATTCAGTGACAGTGTAGAGGCAGGTAACAGGACCATTGGATTGGAAGGCTCATGAAGCAGCGTGAATCCGGTTCCGCAGGGCCGGCTATCATAATCGGAATAGGTGTCGATCAATTCTGCAGCACCCGGCCCCGGTTGCAGGCCCGTGCGTCTGTAGATTCGTTGCCGGAGGTTATTATCCGCGTGATAGGAAAAAGATATGTTGATGTCAGCAGCAAACCCGGGCCCGGATTTCCTTTCCCACTCCATGTTTTCCAGCCGGCCCCTGTTATCATAATCGATAAAACAGCGGCGGTATTGTTCTCCTGCAAGATTATACACCGTGATGAGATCTACCCTTCCATTGCTGTAGTGATAGGAAAAGCTGTCTTTATTGATCGGGCTCACGTTTCGCATATAGTCGATCCGTTTTTCTTTATAACCCACTACATAACTCCATTCACCGGACGAATGATCCGCACGGGTGATCAGGCCTTCGTTATCATATTCGAGGAAATACATTGGTGAAGGCAGGGCCGGAATAGTGAAGTCTTTGAGGCGGACGGCCTGGGCATCGCCGGGCAGGTTTGCCGGACCATCTTTGTCTTTCTGACAGGAGATCAGCAGAGCAAGTCCGAGCGAGTACAAAATGATTTTTTTCATGATTAAGGTTTAAGCACCCGGGCCTGCCGGGTTTGCCCGTGAAATTGCCGGAAAAGCCTGAAGTGAGAATGTTAAAAGGAAGGAAACGACAATCGATGATGATGAAATGCTTGGAATTCCGGATAAAATGAGAACACCATTCACGCGCCGGAATAAAACGGATGCGGGCTGTTGAGTTTCACACGGCCCTGCAGCATCGGCAAATGATCTTTGCTTTGGAGAAAAACAGCCGGGAACTGTATACCATAACTAAATACCAGGACCGGTGTCCGGTGGTAAGGCATGCTACCTGGATAGCCCGGTGCCGGCTGCCTTTTCTCTCTGCATGCCGTGCGTTGATTGCGCCGTAAGCCATACCGTGATCAATTGCCGGCATGCTCTTTACTACCACCGAGTTTATAAACAGTACAATCCACGCCCTCGGTTGTAATGGCCCATTCATCGTAAATTGATTCCCGCAGCGATTCCACAAATGATTTCGCGATGAGCCGCTGCGGCGTACTTAAATAGATGACAGTCTGATTGTGCAGGGCATCCTTTATAAAACGTCGCAATGATTCCAGGTCTGCCGGTGCATAGTTGAGATCACTCATCAGCAAAATATCACAGGGAGGCGGTGGATCTTCTTTCCAGTTGAGGATGGATGTCCGTATGTTATGGAAGGCATTCTCCAGCAATGTCAGTTGCACATAATCCAACGGAGAGCGGAGGTAATCGGTGACCAGAACCTCGTCAGCAAATCGTGCTGCGTAAATGCCCGGCGCTGCGAGGCCCGCCCCGATTTCAGCTACAGTTTTTCCCGCAAATTTTTCTTTTTCCTTCGCCACCACTTCACAGAGCGCTAAAGCTGCTGGCCATATTTTCGACCAGTATGGGAAGTCGGTAAGAAGCTTCGTGTTGTACGCGACCTGCACCGCCGACGGGTCGGGGATTTTGATCGACAACCGTTCATGCAAGATGGTGATGTTTTTATCCAGGGCGGGAAACTGCATGGTTGCAAATTAAGAAAGCCGCCCTTATGCAGGAACGGCTTTCTCGTTTTTGCGAACCCGAGTGATTATTTTACTACATCTTCCAGTTCAACGTCATCATCTGTTTCATTGCTTTCCAGCAATGCGTCCTGTATAACGGTTGCCTCCGCCTGGCGATTGTCAACCTGCTTGTCCCTTGAGCGCTTGATCATCTGGGACAATACTTCCACACATTCACTCGCAGACGTTTCAAAATAGGGACTGTGCTTTTTCACGAAATGGTCGTTACCCGGTACTTCAAGCCTGATCTCACAATAGTCACTTTCCGGGTTTCCCGCAGGACCTTTATAAAGCGTCACATTTGCCCGCACGATCTGGTCACTTTTGAGCCCATTGACTTTCTCCCTGATAAAATTCTCCAGCGCCTCACCAGCTCTGAAGCCCAAACTTTGAATAATTATATCCATAAACGCTATTTTTTCTTTTTGTTTCCAACACTGTGCCAAACCACCCTGGGTCATCCGCACTTAGTGCAGCGAAATCATGTTGTTAGTTCCTGTGCGATTACTTTTGCACCATGAATCTGTTCACTACCCCTGGTCACATCACCATTACCTGTCACAAACGTATCACGCCATACCTGGAGATGGAAGTACAACAACTCGGATTTGAAGTTGTTCATCGTTTTGTAACTGGTGTGCAATTGCGCGCGACCATTGATGAATGCATACGGCTAAATCTGAACCTGCGGTGTGCAAGCCAGGTATTGTACAGCCTGAAAAGATTCGAGGCTGCAACTGCGGATGATATTTACCGGCAGTTGAGGTCAATTGCATGGGAAGAACTCCTACCAGATGATGGTTATTTTTCCGTAACAAGTAATGTACAAAACGATACGATCAACAACAGCATGTTTGCGAATCTTCGCGTAAAGGATGCGATTGTGGACCGGGTGCGTGAAAAACGAGGCATCAGGCCGGCTACAGGGGCAGAACTTCGTGGTGCAGTCATCCACTTATTCTGGAAAGGTGAAAATGCCGAGGTGTTTGTAGACACAACCGGCGATTCGCTTGCCCGTCATGGATACCGTAAGATACCGGGCCAGGCGCCAATGCTGGAGTCGCTGGCTGCGGCTACTATTTATGCTACGAAATGGGATCGCATCTCTCCCTTCGTCAACCCGATGTGCGGATCAGGTACGGTAGCGATCGAAGCAGCGATGATAGCCACCAACCGGCGACCGGGATTGTTTCGCACGAACTATGCATTCATGCATATCCGCCATTACGATGAAGCAGTGTACCAGGAACAGGACGCATTGCTGGAACGCAAGATCGATGATTCCAATCCACCTCTCATCATTGCCAGCGATTATTCCACCAGGGCCGTGGAGAACGCACGCAAGAATGCAATCGCTGCAGGTGTGGCAGATCTTATTCAGTTTACCGTAGGTGATTTTGCAGAAACGCCAGTGCCGGCTGACGCAAATGGTGTCGTTTATTTTAACCCCGAATACGGCGAGCGGCTGGGTGAGGTAAATGCATTGCAGGAAACTTATGCGCGGATCGGCGATTTCATGAAACAAAAATGTGGCGGTTATCATGGATATATATTCACGGGCAACCTGGAACTCGCGAAAAAGATCGGGCTGAAAGCCGCAAGACGGATCGAGTTTTATACCAGCACTATCGACTGCCGTCTGCTGGAATATGAGCTGTATCGTGGGAGCCGGGGATGAGAGGCAAGTGCGGAGTGTGGAGTGCGGAGTGCGGAGGTTCAGCTCACAATCCATACTCCGGGGTTGAGGTTGAGGTTAAGGTTGAGGCTGAAATCGCTCTCGCTCCGAGCCCTGCCTGTCGACACGCAGGTCCACACTTAAATAATTCATTATTTTCATTCCATGGCAGATCCATTGGGACAGGCAATTCATGATTACCATTTTCGCAACCATCCAGGCAAGCTCTGGATTCATAACATGTATGGATCAAAGGAGGAAATGCCCGTGAGCGCATATTTTCGCCCGCCCTCCCAATTCCACGAGCTTGAAGCGATTGCAGTGGAGCGCTGTGTGGGCCATGTACTGGATATCGGTGCGGGCGCGGGTGCGCACGCCCTGTATCTGCAGGAAATCATGTCGGTGACTGCTCTCGAGGTATCCCCCCTTTCATGTGAAGTGATGAGAGACCGTGGTGTACGTGATGTAGTGAACAGCAGCATCAATGATTATTCCGGGAAACAATTTGATACCTTACTGCTGCTGATGAACGGCATCGGTCTCGTGGAAACGATCCAGGGGCTCCGGACATTTCTTCCAAAGATGAAACAGCTCGTAAAGCCCGCTGGCTCGATGATCTTCGATTCATCTGATGTTGCTTATCTCTACGAAGGTGAAGTGCCGGCCGGTCCACCATATTATGGCGAGATCGCTTACCAGTATGAATACAAGAAACTTCTTTCCAACTGGTTTCACTGGCTGTATGTGGATCGGAGTACACTCGCCGCCATTGCAAAGGAAAGTGGCTGGAAATATGAGTTCATCGCAGAGGATTCACATGATCAGTATCTTGCAAGACTATGGCCTGATAAAAAACTGTAAACAATTTTTAAGTATAATAAATCATCATGAAGAAACTCAGATTAGTACCAGTTGCATTGATGTTGCTTGTCTCGTTTACCGGAAACACACAGCGGCCGGATTCGATGGTCATCAACAAAATTGTGAAGGAGGCGAATGAGAATTCACAATTGGAATCCCTGGCCCACGAACTGCTTGATGTGATCGGACCGAGGCTCGTCGGGACACCACAGATGCAGCAGGCAAATGATTGGGCGATTGCCAAATACAAAAGCTGGGGTATCGACGCCCGAATGGAAAAATGGGGTGAATGGCGCGGATGGCAGCGCGGTATTTCGCATATCGACATGACGCATCCGAGGGTTAAATCGCTCGAGGGAACACAACTTGCCTGGAGCCCCGCCACCAAAGCAAAAGGCGTTGAAGCAGAAGTGATCATCATTCCCGAAGTGGCAGACTCTGCTGCATTTGCTGACTGGCTCCCCAATGCCAAAGGCAAACTGGTGATGATTTCGATGAACCAGCCCACGGGTCGTCCCGATTATAACTGGGAAGAATTTGCCACAAAGGAATCATTTGAGAAAATGAAGGCAGCACGGACCAAACTGTCAGATGCGTGGAGAACCCGCATCAGCCGTACTGGCTATACCACCCGTACACTCCCTGCGGCACTGGAAAAAGCCGGCGCGGCAGGTATCGTAATGTGCTATTGGTCAAATGGATTTGGCGTAAATAAGATCTTTGGCGCAAACACTACCAAGATCCCCACGATCGATCTTTCCCTGGAGGATTATGGACTTATTTATCGTCTGGCAGAATCAAATCATCAGCCACGGATCCGCATCCAGGCTGAGTCTAAAGAGCTCGGCATGGTGCCGACATTCAACACCATTGCTGAGATCAAAGGAACGGAGAAACCTGAAGAGTACGTAATCCTGTCTGCACATTTCGATTCCTGGGATGGCGGCACCGGCGCTACCGATAATGGAACCGGCACCATTACCATGATGGAAGCCATGCGTCTTTTGAAAAAATATTATCCTAATCCAAAGCGGACGATCCTTGTTGGTCATTGGGGCAGTGAGGAACAGGGATTGAATGGTTCCCGCGCATTCGTGGAAGATCATCCTGAGATTGTAAAGAACATACAGGCAGTCTTTAACCAGGACAACGGTACTGGTCGTGTTGTGAACCTGGCGGGACAGGGTTTCCTGCATGCCTATGATTTCCTGGGGCGTTGGCTGGCCTATGTTCCTTCATCTATCCGCCAGCACATCGAGACACGTTTCCCCGGCAGTCCCGGTTCAGGTGGCTCGGATTTCGCGTCGTTTGTCGCGGCGGGAGCGCCGGCGTTTTCACTCAGTTCCAACAGTTGGTCTTATGGTTCCTACACGTGGCATACCAACCGGGATACGTATGACAAGATCGTCTTTGATGACGTACGCAATAATGCGATCCTGGCCGCAGTGCTGGCTTACCTGGCAAGCGAAGACCCGGCTCGCACACCGCGCGACCGATCTGTGTTGCCAACGAATCCACGTACCGGCGAGCCGGGCAAATGGCCCACCCCGGTGTCACCTAACCGGAAGGGTGGCGTTAACTAGATAATGGTATTTATGTAGTAGAAAGAGCTACATGAAAACCGCATCCTGCACTATTTCCAGGCAATGAGAACAAGTGCATCTTTGTGCTGTTGATACAGCAATTATCAACGAACGTCAACAGATCCAGATCCAGGAAAAACCAGTACATCCTTTATCCGTCAAACGTATTGACAAAACCGTCCGGCCGTTTGCTGGCGAAAAGCTGGCAAACGGTTTTTTTATTTTAGAAAATACTATTCAACTCGATCAGGGGTTAACCGATTCGCCCCTTTTTATCAGGGAAGGTTTTTACCATCCCTTTTTTAATTGCCGAAGGTTGACAACCTTCTAAAGGTTGACAACTTTCGATTTTGCGCGGTTTAGACGGTCACTGCATGGTGGAAACACCATCAGTACCCGGTTCCAAGGCCTTATTTCATGGAGTGCCACTACCCATCCCCCACCCCGGGCATTCTCCCAGCAGCTTTTTCCCCACTATTCCCGGCATATTTTTTTCGGTGGGTACAGAAAGCTTTTTTATGAAAAAGAAAGAGGAAGTACCAGAGGAAACTCATTTCACGATTGATATGCCGGATGTAAGTGATATTCCGGGCCAGGAACACATCAAGCCGCCACGGATGAATGAGATGGCGGATGTAACCATCTCATCGGCGGATGAGGAAGGGGAAGGAATACTTGATGCGGTAAATGGCGGAACCGGTGAGGATGATTTGCTCGATGATAACGTTTTACTTTCGGAAACCGAACTGTCAGCTCTCGAACGTACAGATCGCACCGTATCTCCGGAAACAAACGATGTATCACATATCGTGGATGCAACAGATGGGGAAGAAAAGCTCAATGAGCGGGCGCGGCCTTTCGACATGGGCAAAGACCTCGACATACCAGGTGCTGACGGTGATGATCGCAACGAAAGTATCGGGGAGGAAGATGAAGAGAACAACGAGTACAGCCGTCGTGACTAATTATAGCTCCACTGTTTCGAACCAATACGTGAAGAAACTGGCAATCTTGGCGCGCGTACCGGCAACCGAGGATGGCTTTGTAATAAAGCTGTTGGCTCCTGCGGCGTAACATTTGCGCACATATTCAGGGGTCGATATCTCGCCAAGCAACACGACCGGTATATCCTTCAACGGCTCAGTTTTTTTCAGTTCGCCGAGTACAGTATAACCCAGGTGCATTGCTCCCTGGTCATTGATCAGGATAACAGCAGGTTCACCATGATGACCGGCGTACTCAATGCCCTCCTTGACTGATCGTACAAAATGAACCGCCGTGGTCTGACCAAGCTCTCTCATGGCAGTTTCTGTAAACTGCCGATCATCCGGATCTGTGTTCAGCATTAACACATAACGCTCTTTTTTCATTCGCTAAAAATAAGGAATACAACCAAGGCGTTGTCAATTCAGTTCAGCATCGATCGGAAAGAAGACGGATAGTTCGCAGCCTTTGCCCGGGCTTGAATGGATGGACATCATTCCGCCTGACAACTCCGCACGGCTCCGAATATTTCTCAAGCCCACTCCATTTGGTTTTTTGGCAGGGTCGAATCCCACACCGTTGTCCCGAACGATAAGTTCCAGGCCGCGCTGATCCTGTTTCTCCCGTACAATGAGTTTGGTCGTGACCTCACTTGCCTGGGCATGTTTGATAATATTGTTTAATTGCTCCTGAAGAATACGGTAAATCGTAAGCTTGAGATCCTTTGCTATCATCTTCTCCTCGAAATCATGCCACTGCTTGTGGATCGAAAGTGAGCCTGCCAATCCGATGTTAGCGACAAGATCATCCAGGGCGCTTACCAGTCCAAATTCCTCCAGTGAAGGCGGCACCAGCAGTCGGCAAAGCCGCCTGATCTCCTCGGTAGCAAGAATGATGAAATCTTTGCTTTTTAAAACTATCTCTTTGTCGACGGTGTCACCTGACATCGCGTATTCAAGATAAAGCTTCGACGTAGCGAGTATCTGGTTGACATTATCATGCAACTCGATTCCAAGCTGCTCGCGCTCATTTTCCTGGCCCTTGATGGTAGCTTCTGTTACGGCCCGCTGCTGTTCTGTGCGAAAACGATCCACAGCTTCCTGGAGCTTTAATTTGTCCGTAATGTCATTTACCTGGGCCTGCCTTACTTTTTTGCCGGAATACTCGATGGGGGAAATGAAAACTTCCACCATCATCATATCTCCGTTCTTCTTCACATGGCGAAGTATGCCTTTACCATTTTCATCGGGAATAGGCATCTGGACATGCTCACTGTCATTCACGGGTGAAAGATCAAGTATATTCAGTTGGTTAAATTCCTGGCGGCTGTATCCGTATTTATCAAGCGTGGCATTGTTACACTCAATGATTTGCAGTGTATCGATGTCGTACAGAAACATCGGGAATGGGTTATCATTGAATATCTGGCGGTATTTCTCTTCGGACTCGCGTATTTTCTTCTCGGCTTCTTTTTCCTTCGTAATATCCCAGGAGTTGCAAACAATCCCGCGTACATGTTCATCGTGCAGCAGATTGGTGATGATCTTTTCACTTATAAGATAATGTCCGTCCCTGTGCCGAACGCGTGCCTGCATCCGGCATATGTAGGATGGGTCGGCGACAACCTTTTGTATTTCCGCGTGAAGTTCATCAACATCATCTGGATGGATGACATCATATTCATTCATACCTATCACATCCGCCATCGGGTAACCCAGGAGATGCTCAACGGCTGGTGTGGCATAGAATATCTCTCCGTTTTCATGCAGCAGGGTCTTCATATCGGGGCTACGTTCCAGCAGCACACGGAACAGCGCTTCCTGTTTCTGCAGAGCAGCCGCGCTGATTTTGCGGTCGGTGATTTCCCGGAAATTCAGGACGATGGCGTTTACAGCCGGGTCACTCAATTGATTGTGAAACGATGATTCTATCCAGATCCACTGCCCGTCCGCACGTTGGAAGCGGTATTCGATCGTGCGGATATTGGCTGGATCACGAACCACATCGTCAAAAGATTTGTCAACCAGTGCCTGGTCATCGGGGTGGATCAGTCCGGTGCGGTCTCCTCCGATATAACTTTCCTTGTCATAACCGAGTATGCGGGTAACGGCGTGGCTGATATCAAGAACCGTCTTGTCGGCCCCAATGATAGTGATCCCGTCAGCACTGTTCTGGATGAGTGAACGAAAACGTTTTTCACTGTTGATCAATGCCTGTTCAGCATTCTTCTGCTCGGTGATATCCTGCGCAGCACCGATAAGGCGGATCACCTTCCCCGCGCGGTCGCGGACTACGTGGATCCGGTCAAGAATATGTTTGTACCCCCCGGACTCACTCTCGAATCGGTAGCTCAGTTCGAATGAATCCCCTGTTGTTGAACCTGTGATCCTGTCGATGGCTTCAGAAAGTTCATCGAAATCTTCGGGATGGATTCGTTTACGCCATGCATCAGCATACTCGATAGGTGCATTGGAGGAGAAACCATACACATGCTTCACTGCGCTCTCATCGCGGTAAACTTTATTTGTTGCCAGGTCCCAGTCCCAGATCAGGTCATGGGTGGCTTTGGTGACGAGGGAGTAGCGCTCATTGACCTGCTTTAGCTTTTCCAGGTTTCTTCTCCGTTCGATGCTATAAGAAATCGTGCGCTCTAGTATCTTTTCATCAAATTCACCCTTGGCCAGGTAATCCTGCGCTCCCAAAGCGATCGCTTCGAGCGCAATCTTGGTATCCGATAAACCCGACAATACAATTACTGCCGATTCGCCGATATGTTCCTGCAGGTCGGTAAACGACTCCAGCCCGGTACTGTCGGGAAGAAAAAGATCGAGCAGGATAACATCCGGTGTCGATTGCTGCAGGTATTGTTTTGCTGCTTCCAGTGTATCGGCAAGTTCGATGGCTGATGCAGGTATTTTAGACAGGTATATGCTTTCTTTCAGCAGCAGGAAATCGCCGTAGTTGTCCTCTACTACAAGGATCTTAAGTGAATCAGATGGTAAGAAGTGGGCCATATTATTGTTGTTGAGGCAGCTTGACAATGCTGATCCAGAAATCTTCGATCGTTCGGATCACTTCCATAAACCGGTTCAGGTCTACTGGTTTGGTAATAAAACAATTCGCATAGTTCGTATACGAAGTTAGAATGTCTTTTGGGGCTGACGACGTGGTCAGCATAATTACCGGGATCACTTTTAAGCGCTCATTTTGTTTTATCGTCGACAAAACCTCGAGTCCGTCTACTTTGGGGAGGTTAATATCCAGGAGTATCATGTCGGGCAGATCGGCCACCTGGCAGTTCATGAGTAGTTCGAGTGCTTCCTGGCCATCCATTGCCACAGATATCCGGTTGCGGATGCGAGCTTCTTTCAGTGCTTCTTTGGTCAGAATGATGTCTCCATCGTTGTCATCTATCAGGAGAATATGTACTTCTTTCATAGGGTATGATTATAAATCTTTTTTTATTGTAAAACTAAATTCTGAGCCACCACCAATACGAGGTTCTATCCAGATATCCCCGCCGTGCTTTTCCACGATCTTTTTACAGATGGCTAAACCGATACCGGTTCCTGAAAATTCATTTTTATTGTGAAGGCGCTGGAAGATGACGAAGATTTTCTCCGCATATTTCGGATCAATTCCGATGCCGTTGTCGGCCACGGTGAATTGCCAGTGTGCGTCAAGTTCCTTTGCTGTAATTTCTACACGTGGCTCCGGTGATTCGTTGTACTTCAGCGCATTCCCGACGAGATTTTGCAGCAACTGATTCATCTGTGACCTGCTTGCGCGAATCGTGGGCATTTCCCCGGTAATGATCTGGGCATTGGAACCTGCGAGATGAGCAGCGAAGGTTGTTTTAACCTGCTCACATATTTCGTTGATGTCCGTTTCCATGAGGTCAGGACTCACGCTGGTCGCGCGCGAATACTCCAGCAGGTCCAGGATGAGGCTCTTCATCCTGTCCGCCCCGTCTACAGCATAATTGATGTAGAGGTCCGCTGTTGCATCGAGTTTGTTCTGATATTTCTTCTTGAGTAATTGCAGGAAGCTGCTTACCATCCGCAACGGTTCCTGGAGGTCATGCGATGCCACATACGCGAATCGTTCCAGTTCAGCATTGGTACCGGCCAGTTCAGCCGCCCTCTTTTGAAGTTCCTGGTTCAGGTTGCGGATCGCGTCCTCCTGTCGTTTTCTCTCCGTGATGTCCTGCATGGCGCCGAAGATCTTCAGGGGTTCGCCGGTCTCGCTGTATTTGATCATCAGCTTGTCAAATACAGTCTTATAGCTGCCATCCGCACAACGGAACCTCATTTCCCGGGTGAGCGACGTGGTCTTATTTGCAAAGGCCACTAGTGTACTGTTCAGCACATCCTGTAGTTCATCAGGGTGCAGGTTGCCCATCCAGGTATCCGCTGGCATCGGCCCTTCAAACCGGGGATAACCAAATAGCGTCTGGTAGCCTTCACCCCAATAATTTGTATTAGTAAGAATATCCCATTCGTAGATCACATCGTTGGTGGCCTTCGCGGCCATGTCATACCGTTCATTACTTTTCCTGATCTGCGCTTCCTGTTCCTTCTGTTCTGTTATATCAACAATTGCACCTATCACGCGGACTGGTTTTCCATTTCCATCCTGTATGATCGACGCCCGGTCAAGCACGGTATGTATGCTGCCATCGGGCGCATAGAACCTGAATTCGTCATGCCATTCCGTGATATACCCTTTCCAGACAGATCTCAGCCGATCAATGATCATCTGCCTGTCATCCTCATGCACCTTGCTTGTCCATTCGGCCAGGCGGGGCACCCCCTGCGACCTTTCATAACCAAGTATTTTATAGAAATTATCGTTCCACCATGCCTGATCAGTTGTGAGATCCCAATCCCATACCGCATCACTGGTCACCTCCGATACAAGTTTCAATCGCTCATTAAAGGCGCGTATCTCTTCTTCCGCCGCTTTACGGCTGCTGATATCACGAATAAATCCACAAAAGAATTTTTCCGTTCCCTGCGTGATCGGGATAACGGTGAGCTCAATCGGGAATACTATGCCCTTCCGGTTTTTAGCTTCAAGTTCCAGCAGGGTATTCAGTCCCGGACCGTGCCCAGTCCTCAGATAACTGGTCAGCCCTTCATCATGCTTTTTATCCCATCCTGTCGGAATAATGATCTCTGACAGCCTTCTGCCGATCACTTCATCTTCTTTCCACCCGAAGGTCTTTTCAGCCTGCGGGTTCCAGAAGGTGATCAGGCCGCGTGTATCCATGCATACAATCGCATCAAGAGCTGCGTTCATGATCAGCCGGTTCTTTTCTTCACTATCACGTATCATCTCCTCGGAATGTTTCCGCGACGTAACGTCCTGGACCGTGCCCTCCAGCCTGATAGGAATATTCTGTTCATTCGTTACTATCCACCCCTGCTGGTATATATGTTTCAACTGACCCTCCGGGGTCAGTATCCTGTATTCTATTTCAAGATGCTTACTGGTTCGCACGGCGCGGACCTGCGCATGTAAAAACCGTTTCCTGTCTTCAGGATGAATCCGGGCCAGCAATGGCCGGATGGTCTGGAGATTAGTCACGCTTTCAAGACCGAATATCCGGGCTACCTCAGCCGAGCAAAAAACCTGTTCTCCATCAAAAATGACTTCCCAATACCCCAGCGAAGCAATCCGCTGAGCTGTTTCCAACTGGTGATTGATTTTCAACAACTGGTTCTGGTAATTTCTTGCTTCCGTGATGTTACGGCCATAGCAGGCGATACCCGATATACCCGTATCATCAAATATGGGGTTAAAGCTTACCTCGAACCATGCAGCCGGATGACCCTCCAGGCTGACGTTGGTGCGGATGATCTTTGTAAAGAATTCTCCCGTCAATGCCCTGGTATATTGCTGGCGCCACAGTTCTTTCACCTTTGGTGTAAACAGTTCGGGAATGAGCATATCCTGGCCGGGTGAGATCCAGATACCGATATGGCTCTTCATCGCTTCCAGGAAAGATTTATTGGCAGCGATCAGCTCGAGCTTTTTGTTTACACTCCAGATCATATCGCTGGTCGAGTTGATCAATGCTTCCTTGTCCCTCCGCTCAAATTCCTTCTGCTCTTCAGCGGCGATCCTTGCCGTTATATCGTTCAGTAAGACGAGTCCCGCGGGTTGCCCGTCATAGTCGATGATATGTGACGTAACCTCTACGAAAATGATTTCACCCCCTTTACGGATATGACGCCAGCATCCATGGTGCTTTTCCCATGATCCATTCACAACCCGTTGCGCACCGCGAAGTGCATCAAGGTCCTCCTTTGGACGTATGTCATAGAGGGTCATGGTAAGAAACTCCTCCCTCGAGTATCCGTAATGGGCAATGGCGGCATCGTTCACTTCCAGGAACCGTTTCCCATCTACCGCGAAGATCCACATGGGTAGTGGGTTTGCGTAGAACAGATAACGATAACGCTCCTCCGACACGCGGAGGGCATGCTCACTTTGCTTTTTCTCGGTAGCATCACGCGCAATGCAATACATGATCTGGTCCGTGTTGTCCCACCTCGCAGACCAAATCAGCGGCACCTCCTTGCCGTTCTTGTGTATATATCTATTCTGGTGATTGGTAGTTTCAATACCGGAGATAATTGCATCCGTTGCCACCATGCTGAACCCGATATCATCCGGATGCAAAAAATCACGGAATGGTCTGCCTATCAGTTCCCCGGGTTCATATCCCAACATGGCAGAAGAAGCCTGGCTCACCTGGATGAATCTGCCATCGATGTCCATTGAGCAGATCATGTCAAGGGACGATGCAAGAATTTTTTCCAGCTCACGGCGCGACTGAACCTGTTCTGTTACATCGCGGAAATTATCGACGATCCCACCGATTGCCGGTTCATGCAGCATGTTCGTCATGGTATCCTCCAGCCAGCGCCATGTACCATCCTTATGTAACATGCGGCTGGTATAACCACGGATCGGCTCGCCTGGATGATCAAGCGCCGTCTTCCAGACACGTGCGACATTTTCCACGTCTTCCGGATGGGTGATGGAAAACAGATCAAGGTGCCATGCCTCTTCTATGCTATAGCCAAGCACCTTTGTAAGTGTAGGTGATATATAAACAGGTTTTCCTTCTTCCGTGAGTACAACAACTGCGTCGGAACCATTTTCAACGAGCGCCTTGAACTCCACCTCTTTCACTTTCAGCTTGCGGCTGTCGAGCACATGAGCGGTAATATCCTGTAGTTGCGAAACGAAGTGGAGCGGGTTACCATCCGCGTCTCTTATCAGGGTCACAACAAGTTGCACATAGATAGTTGCGCCGCTTTTCTGAAAATATCGCTTCTCAATCTGGTAGTGTGTTATCTTCCCTTCCAGCAAATCGTACATGTGCTGGAGGTCGATGTCAAGGTCATCCGGATGTGTGATCGATTGAAAATTCGTGGCGAGTAACTCTTCCCGCGTATATCCCATCATCGCACACACCCTCTTGTTTACCTCTATCCATCGCCCATCAGAGCCCACCAGGGCCATTCCTATAGCGGAAAGATTGAATGCACTCCGGAATTGCTCCTGGCGAAGGCGCAGCTCAGCCTCAAGTTTCTTTTCGCGGCTTATATTCCTCGCCTGAAGTAATAAGCTCTCCACGTTGCCCGCATTGTCATAGAGAGGTATATATTTTATTTCATAAAAAAGATCACGGGCGGGCTGGTAATGAAAAAAAGGAGCGACGGCCTCACCTGCAAAAACTTTATCGGTGACAGCATTGATTCTTTCTGCAGATTTGATATCAGTTGGGTCGGGCAAAACTTCGCCCGCCGTGACAGAGCCGCCGAAAAGCCTCCGGGCATTTTCATGTGCTGCGGCATTGGCGGTAACAACGCGAAAATTGCGATCGATGACGACATAGATATGATCCGTATTGTCGAAGATCAATTCCAGAAAGCGGGGCGAACCCGCTAGCCCATTGACCCCGGCAGCAGAGCCAGCAGCATGTATTGATTTTTTCATAAGAGCGTACAGACTTGGATCACACACCTACCCCGGGTATGCAAAATAAAAACTGCGGGAAAACCGCTCTCGGAGGTATTTCCCGCAGTTGATTGCGTTAAAGATACTACTGGTTTTTCGTCTTCCATAGCCCGTGGTTTTCCCACGGCAACATTATTTTAAAAACGATTAATATAGATATGTGTATTCACCTATTTACAAAATTAGTTCCCAAGAAACTCGCGCAGCAGGTTATAATTCTGCGGGGTACGAAGCTTGCTGATCGCTTTGTCCTTTATCTGGCGTACGCGCTCGGGTGTAAGTGAGAACTTCTGCGCAATATCTTCCAGGCTCAGCGGATGATCGATGCCGATCCCAAAGAAATAGCAAAGTGTTTCTTTCTGACGCTCGGTGAGCAATTTGAAAGAGCGGCTCAATTCGAGTTTCAAAGAATCTTTGTGATATAGGTCCCCTTCCGTGCGTTCGGCATTATGATTTACTAATGTATCGAGCAAAGTGCCGTCTTCATCTTCCGACAATGGCGTATCAAGGCTGATCGCGCTGTCCTTATAACTCATGCTCTGGCTGATCTCATCAGCATCCATATTCAGCATTTCAGCGAGCTCCTCCGCAGATGGAGCACGCTCCAATTGCTGTTCCAACAGGCCATGTGCCTGGTGAATTCTTGTCTTCAAGGCCACTTTATTCAATGGGAGGCGGATGGTACGGGAATGTTCTGCCAGGGCCTGCAAAATGTTCTGGCGGATCCACCATACGGCAAACGAAATAAATTTGAATCCGCGGCTGTCATCGAAACGCTGAGCAGCCTTGATCAGCCCCAGGTTTCCTTCGTTGATAAGGTCAGGCAGAGAAAGCCCCTGGCCCTGGTATTGTTTCGCTACAGACACAACGAACCGGAGGTTTGCCTTTGTCAGTTTATCGAGTGCATCCTTGTCACCTTTGCGGATAAGCGCCGCCAATCTTACTTCCTCATCGGGAGAAATCAATTCTACTTTACCAATCTCCTGCAGATAACGCTCGAGGCTTGGACTCTCGCGATTAGTGATCGAATTGGTGATTTTCAGTTGGCGCATTCCCATGAGGTAATTTTTAAAGGATGGATAAAAGGTTAAAGGTTGTGTTAATTGTTTAGCAAAGGTGGCCCCGATCCATGCCCAAAAAAATAGTGAACGATCTCATTAAACTGTCCTATGAACCATGCACAGCTTGTAGTGAAAACACTACAAAACCCCTGGTTGGTCCGGCTCGTATTTCAGCGTATAGGAACTGAGAGAAGGATATCGTATTGATAAATAAAAAAATTAAGGTGAGTAAACTGCTGGTCGCCAGTAAAATGACAGGCTTCTATGTAAAAAATACGGTATTAAACTGTAGAAAATACGCGATTCACTTGTCTCGTAAAAAAACGTAGTATATTTTTGTGCCCGGAGCGAAATCTACGTGACCGCTCTTCCCCTATCCCCTGGAAAGCCTGCCCAACAACAATATTGATCCGTAATACCTTTTGATGACAACATTTCTACCCATCCGGCGCAGCGCGTCCGCTGCTCTGTTGCTGACCATCGGTTTATTATTCAGCCACATTGGCTTCTCCCAGAATTTCAAAGGGAAAGATGGTGCTTTCAACCTGGCTACCCCGGGCAGTTTCGTGATAAACCGTTATGCGCCTCTGGCATCATCCGTCTCCGCTGGTGCACTCAGTATCACCCTCAGTGATATCAATCTCCTTCGCGGCAGTTATCCCATAGCAAATGGTATGAATCTTTTTGTAAACGATGCTGTTTCAAAAGGTGACCTGCTTATGATCATCCAGGTACAGGGTGCTGATGTAACCACCACCGATGATGCCACCTATGGCACCATTACGAATTATAACAATACCGGTAATTATGAACTGCGGTCGGTTTTTGCAGTGGCGGGTAATACGATCTCGCTCTGCCAGAACCTCACTAACAGCTACTCGCAGGCTGGCCGTGGTCGTACTCAGGTGATTCGCATTCCGCGGTCTACAAATATCACCCTCGCTGCCGGAGTTTCGCTCACTGGTCAACCGTGGAATGGCAGTACCGGGGGGATCGTTGCAATTGAAACGTCGGGCGATCTCGTAGTAAATGGAAAGATCACTGCTGATGCCATCGGTTTTCGTGGCGGCGTGGATGATAAAAACAACAGTACATCCAGCGGTGCCGCGGCCAGTCTGCTTTATCGTACTACCAGCATTACAACTGCGGCAGGCAAAGGCGAAAGCATTGCGGGAAATGCTTCCGATTACAACACATTATTGGATGGAGCATATGGCCGCGGTGCGATCGCCAATGGTGGAGGTGGCGGCAATGGCCACAACAGTGGTGGCGGTGGCGGCGCAAATGCCGGACTGAATAACGCACTCACTCCCTGGAACGGCACCGGGCTGAAAAGTTCGTCAGTGATCGCATGGAAAGCGGCCTGGGAACTGGAAGCAACAGGCTTTTCCACGAACATATCCGTAGGTGGCGGCCGCGGTGGCTACTCCTATGCAAGCAGTAATCAGGATGCATTGACTTATGGACCTGGTAATACCGTATGGAGTGGTGATTTCCGGAGGAACAATGGCGGATTTGGCGGCCGCCCTTTGAATTTCCACAGCAACGCACGTGTATTCATGGGCGGTGGTGGTGGCGCCGGTGATGGCAACAACAATGCTTCGGGAAATGGCGGCGCTGGTGGGGGTATCATATACCTGCTGGTCAATAATACAATCAGCGGCAGCGGAACCATTTCTGCCAACGGGCAGAAAGGATTTGACACGGAATCATCAAATAAAGATGCAGCAGGAGGCGGCGGTGGCGGCGGCAGTATAATCGCCGAGGTGTCCTCAGGGATTTCAGGAATTACCCTCACTGCGAATGGTGGCAACGGCGGTCTGCAGCTTT
The DNA here is from genome assembly GCA_023430465.1 of Bacteroidota bacterium. Taxonomy (GTDB): domain Bacteria; phylum Bacteroidota; class Bacteroidia; order Chitinophagales; family Chitinophagaceae; genus JAEZAM01. The sequence continues at coordinate 18,197 of JAEZAM010000101.1, forward strand.
CTATCAGCAACGAATCCGAAGGACCGGGAGGTGGTGGCGGCGGCGGTTATATTGCTACATCATTTCCTGTCACAGCCTCCGTAGCAGGTGGACAATATGGTATTTCCCAATCAACTCATATCACGGAATTCACCCCCAACGGCGCCACTTCCGGCAATAGTGGCACCATCACAGCCACATCCTTCAGGGAGGTTCGTCACTGTGATGCGGCTGGTTACATTCTCAAAACAACGTTCACCGATTTCAGCGCTGCAGCCACAGGTAATACCGCCACGTTGCAATGGTCTGCTAAAGACGTACGCGCAGGCGTTGTGTTTTACATTGAAAAAAGCACAGATGGCATAACCTTCACTGATATTGCCATTGCTCCCGGCGCAGAAGGAGATCAGCAGCCCTATCAATTCCGTGACAGGAACCTTGCAAGTGCGCATATACTTTATTACCGCATTGCGGTTGTAGAAAACGGCGTTGTGATCGGCTGGTCGGATGTCCGTCGGGTTATTTTCGCAGAATTGAACGACGTTTCCTTACTCACCTATCCAAACCCGGTGCAGGGGTCGCTGCACATTGAACTGCCCTCATCATGTGTAAGCAAACCAGTTGAAATAAAGATCTATGATCTGACGGGTAAAATTGCCCTCGCACTCCCCTCCCAGCCCGGCAAGCACATCATGCAGGTCAGCACATCCGGCCTGCCTGCTTCCGCTTATATCATAATGATAAAATGTAACAATGAGATAAGGCAGGGCCGTTTCATCAGGCAATAAAGAGTTTTTTGAGTTCACGATTCGATTCACGGCAGGTATTTCCATACCTGCTTTTTTTATCCCTGGTATAGCCAGCTTGTTTGTATATTCAGGCATGAAGTCGATTATCTTCCTTGTTTTGATTTTTCTGTCTTTCAATGTTCTTCATGCACAGGACACATTGCGCAATTATCCGGTTCGTGGGTTTTGTATTGCTGCACCCAGGACCGCAGAAGTGGATCGTTTTGTAAAATTTATCCGGGAGGAGCTGGTTCCCGCCAGGGTGAACACCCTCATCCTCCGGGTGGATTATAACTTCCAGTACAAGTCGCGGCCGGAACTCGCCGAGCCAGGTGGTCTTTCACTGGCCGACGTAAAAAAGATCGTGCTTGCGTGTAAAGAGGGCAGCATATCGGTGATACCGCAGATCAACCTGCTGGGTCATCAGTCCTGGGCAGGCACAACCAACAACCTGCTTCGGAAATATCCCCAGTTTGATGAAACGCCCCATGTAAAGATGCCGGCGGAATACAAGTGGCCAAATGCTGACAGCCTTTATTGTAAAAGTTATTGTCCACTTCATCCTGATGTTCATGGCATCGTATTTCCTATGGTAGATGAGATTTGTGAGGCCTTTGAATCCACGGCCTTTCATGCCGGGCTCGATGAAGTATTTTATATAGGCGATGATAAATGTCCGCGTTGCAAAGGAAAAGATAAAGCGGTGTTGTTTGCCGGCGAAGTCCGCCGGATACGTGATCACCTGGCCGGATCAAACAGGAAACTCTGGATGTGGGGTGATCGTTTGCTTGATGGATATACAACGGGAATAGGTATGTGGGAGGCCAGTACAAATGGTACTCACCCAGCCATTGATCTCATACCACGCGATGTGGTGATCTGCGACTGGCACTATGAAAGGGCAGATAAATCAGCTGTTTACTTTGCCATGAAAGGACTGGATGTGCTCACCTGTCCCTGGCGCAACCCCGCCCTTGCCATCAAACAGTCACAAGACATGCAGGATTTCAGGGAAGAGTCTACAGCAAAAACCCGGTCGCATCTTCGTGGTATAGTACAGACAGTGTGGAGCAGTGCGGGTCAGTTTCTCGATGGATATTATCAGGATAAGAAAGACGATAAAGGTGGTGATCAGACACCCTGGCATTGCTTTCGGGCACTCGCCGCCACCTGGAAAGGCGATAACAAAAACTGAATCCCATGAAAGAACAGAGTTATAAAAATCATGTAAGGTATTACCCGGCCCACCATTTCATTTTCTATCCACTGTTGCTGGCTTGCATTACCGGAGTGGTCTACGCCGTATTTGAGTATCCGGCCTCGCGGTACTTGTGGATGGCCATCCTGGCATGTCTCGTGCTGATCGGCTGGTTGTCCTTCATGCTTCGCCAGCACTACGCACTCACCTTGCAGAACCGGATAGTGCGGCTGGAAATGCGCGTTCGCTATTTTCAGCTAACCGGTCGCCGGTTCGATGACCTGGAGAGGCAGCTACGGTTCGGGCAGATCGCTGCACTGCGTTTTGCCGGTGATGACGAGCTCCCGGCACTGGCAGAAAAGGCAGCCAGTGAGCAGATGGATCCCACAACGATCAAAAAAGCCATCCGGCACTGGTACCCCGATCATATGCGTGTATAAGTGTGAAAAACATGGACAAAGCATTGCTTTGTAAATTTTACCATATAACATTTAATTCGGACGTATTATCGCCGCATAACTTATGTACATTTACAAAAAATAACCAGTATGAATATTTTTGTTGCAGGTCTTCCGTATGATCTTGATGATGCTGAGCTGGAAGAAATTTTTGAGAAATTCGGTACGGTAGCCTCTGCGAAAGTGGCCATGGATCGCGAAACCGGCAAAAGCAAAGGTTTTGGATTCGTCGATATGCCTGTTGATGCTGAAGCAAAAGAAGCGATTGAAAACCTGAATGATATTTCACTTGGCAAAAAACCATTGGTGGTTCGCCAGGCGGAGGAACGCAGCAATCCCGGCCGCTCCTCGGGTGGTAACCGTGGCGGTAACTTTGGCGGCAGCGGCTATAACAATGGAGGCCGGCCAGGCTTCAACCGCGATCGTGACCGCAGATTCTGACCCTCAAATCATTTTTTCCATCCCGCCCGTCAGGCGGGATTTTTTGTTTAGCACAAGTTTGGCACAGGCCGCATCGTAATTCTACGTAACCGCTGTAAGGGTTTATTCTATTTGTTACATTTAGCGTGGCCAAACTTACTGTTATGAAACTGCAACAAACCCGGCGGTCATGTTACACCGTCCTTCTCGCAATGATAGCCTTCCAAAGTCTTGCACAGGATAGCTTCAAACAAAAATATTCCAGCTCTACCATCTTTGCCGGCATCGAAGTCGGCTCGAAAGGGGTTAAGATGAGTATACTCGAAGTGGGAAAGAATGCGAAAACCAATGGCGCATTCAATATCCTAAAAGACACTTCTGTCAATACTGACTTTATCAGCTTTACACCATCAACAAGCCAGGCCACGCTGGCTGGTCTTACAGGCCTTTACCAGACAGCCTTGAAAGATTATAAGATTCCTGCGAAACGAATCTATACGGTTGTGAGCAGCGGTGTAAAAGGCCAGGCGGAGAAGGATAACCAGATGAACCTGGTCAATGAACTGATCACTTCTTTTAAATCAAAGATCAAGGAACCCGGCCGCGAGGTGGAAGTGGTGGATGTGCAACAGGAAGCAAGACTGTCGCATCTTGGCATCATCCCCGACGCCAGGCGTTACAATACATTTCTGATCGACATAGGAAGCGGCAATGCAAAAGGAGGCTATTTCCCCTACGGAAACACCAGCCAGTTCCGGTTGTTCCAGTTGAACTGGGGCACGAAAAGCACAGCGAATGCAACTGAGAAACGAATGGAAGACACGGATAAGACCATCGAGAATTATCACCGGCAGCTTTGGCGCGTCCTCGCGGCAGCGGAGAACAACGAGTTGATCTATGCCATTAATTCCAGCGGTGCATATCCGTTAAGTGACCACATTGCCTTCAGTGGTGGTATCGCGTGGGCGGTAGCCACTCTCCTGCATCCTGAGGCGGTTGGCCAGTCAAATATCTCCGTGTCGTTCCAGGATGTAGCAAAGCTCTGCGAGCGACTTTTCAAAGAGTATCCCTCGCTTTCAGATACCGCACTCGTTGCGGCGATACAGGATCCTGCGGAGCGTGAACTGGCGCGGAAAGAGATCAGCCGTGTCCATAAAGTGTTCGATCAACGCGCACTGATGGCAGGTTCGGGGTTGTTGCTAAAAATTATGCGACAGTTTGCCGCCGTTCATGAATCAAAGCAATTTGTGCTGATAAAAAATGGACAGGTCGGTTGGATTTCTTCGTATGTCGATCAGACAGTGGAAGATTAAGCAAGATTTGTGGTAACTTGATGCAACATGACGTACAGTTGTCATCTCCCGCATCCCCACCTCTCCCGATATATCCGGTTTTACTGGGTGCTTGAAAGTGATGCCCCCTATGTACATCGTGCCACCGCGGATGGTTGTGCCGAGCTTGTCTTTCATGTCAATGGTGATTTTGTCGGTGCTGATGCCAGCGGGGTCTTCGTTGATGCGGCCCCTGCCACGCTCAGAGGTCCTGCCAGTCAGTACTCGCGGTACTCCTGCGACAGCAGCTTCAGCATATTTGGTGTATACATTTATCCTTATGCATTAAGGCATCTTTTTAATATACCTGCAAATGTGCTGGGTAACACTGAACATAGTTTATCCACGATCCTTGGTGCGAATGGTAATGCTCTCACAGAGAAGCTTCAAGAGGCACGGGACCTGGCAGCAAGAATTAAGGTGGTAGAACATTACTTTTTTTCCGCTCTGCGAAAACACGAATCGACAGACTTCGAAAGGGCTGAGTGGATGATACAGCAGGTAATCAATTGCCGCGGCAGGTTGTCCATCGGCGAGCTGGCAGCGGAGAGTTTCCTTTCTACGCGACAGTTGGAGCGGCAGTTTGTCTCGGCTGCCGGCTTCACGCCAAAGCTTTATACGCGCATCATACGATTTCAATCAGCGGCTGCACAATACGGCACGGAATTATCGATGACGCAACTTGCTTATGAATGTGGCTACTACGATCAGGCACATTTTATACATGATTTCCGCCAATTCTCCGGTTTTACACCACGCCAGTATTTCAGTGGCCTCAGCGAAGGGACAGCGTGGCGGGATGTATGATGTCGTTTATTTACAATTTTATGGGTGACGGAGCAGGTAGCTTCGCAAAAAACAAATGTTATGACTAACAAACTACCCGCCAATCATCAGGCGGTGATGCCCTACCTCATCCTGGATGATGCACAACGCTTCATCGAATTCACCCAAACGGTTTTCGGCGCATCACTGCTCACCCGGCATATGCGCGAGGATGGCCAGGCGATCATGCATGCCGAAATAAGTATAGGCGGTTGCACCATCATGTTCGGTGAGGCTACTCCGGAATGGAAAGCGGCCACTGCCGGCTTATTCATCTATGTAGACGATGCGGATAAGGTGTATGCTGCGGCCCTGGCCAATAGTGCTACCTCGGTAATGCCGGTGATGGACAAGGATTATGGCCGCACCTGCGGGGTCATGGATCCAACGGGGAATACGTGGTGGATTACCGCACGTTGATGGAAACGGATTTGTTTATCGTTTGGTGTTTACCGTAATTGTCTGTAAAATCTATCCTGACTGGTATTTCGAATTCGCCTCGTCTGGGTAGCGGGATATGGGTTATGCCAACGCCCTGCTCGTTAAGTAAGATGTTTTGTCGGTCGATAGTAATCTTAGGCATCGCCGCCACAGAAAACAAGCCGACGCCAGCAGTTATCGTAAGCGTATCACCTACCGAAAACCGCGACATATTTTGCGCGACTATTGCGCTATAGCTTTCATAATACCTGTGGGGTTTAGCCACATTGTCATTCAGGTAGGCCGCTACTGCACCTCGATATTGCAGGGCGGCATTGGTGCATAATCGCAAAAATACCGGTCGCTCTTCATCCAGAAAATTACTAGTATCAGTCTTAATCAAATTTTGCAGCCGAGTTAAATGGTGGGGAAGATGCGTTGAGATACGAGGGTATAAGGATATCAGTTTGCGCTCCAGCGCGTGGATCAGACGAATGGCGCTGTCCTGGCTGGGCAAGAAGTTACCCTGTTCTTCTGTTTTGAATAGTAGAGCAATAAGTGGTTCAAAGCAGCCCATGATCGTATCCAGATCGCGGATTGTCGAGGTCGCTTTGACATATGTAGAAGGATTTTCTACTTTGGCGCTTAACTCTGCAACTGAGATCCCATACAGCCGCTCAACAGCATTTCTTGTCAATTGAACATCATCACCGACAGCTAGCAGTAAGCTATTTTTCGGTTTCGGGGTATTGCAGCTAGCCACCAATACCATTAACGCTGCCAGGCCTGGAAATATACGATACCGTTCCATCTCGCTTTTTCTTTTACAACGGTTGGGAGATCGGTTTCGTATACAAAAACAGCCGTGGTTCGTCTATAGAC
>JAEZAM010000015.1 GCA_023430465.1 Bacteroidota bacterium
ACGTGCGCTGCGCTGCTGTATATATACTCCCATGGTTGAGCTACGATGCCTGCCGTAGCCGGCTTTTGATGAATGTAATTGATCTTTTGGAAGGGGAATGGCACTGTACAACTCTTCAGGATGGTTGCCCTGTTGCCAGAACTGAAAGTCGGCGTTCCGTGAGTTTGCTTCTCCAAACTCTTTGGAAAGGCGATCCACTCCCGTCGGCTTTGATGCCTGCCCGTTTCCTACAGCCCTTGATTCGCCATGGCTAAATCAACCGGACGCCCGATATTTCAACGCCTTCCATTGTCGAAAACCAACTACATAAGAAGGCGGACAACTTCTGCGAAGTTGGTCCGTAGTCAGAGCCCCTGGACAATAGAAGAGTCGGTAGTTCGAGACTACGGACAGCCACTATGTGAGGCTACGGGCAGTGGGGAAGACTACGGACAACTGGGTACTCCAAAATGGAGAATAACCAGCAGGATGTGCCCATCGACTGCCTGGTACTGATCGCCAGGCACTTTGGTACCACCGTCGATGAAGTGATTTCGTTCGGAGAAAAAAACAACCAGCCCCAGGAGATTTCCGTGGAAGACAAAGCCACCCTCGAACAACTCCAGCTCATCAACGAACTCGACGCCGAAGAAAAAACCATCCTCCTAAAGCTCATTGAGACGTTCGTCTCTAAAAAAAGGTTCAAAGACTACCTGCAGAAAAATATTGCGGCATTGTAGAAGTGTTTGCCGGGGTAAAAATAAGCAAGCCACTGGTAGCGACTATCCGGCCGCTTTAATTATGTATAGTACCTAAACACAGATTTTTATACCCTTGGAAGGTATTAATCAGGCTTTTTATAGTTTATAACTTTAATTACTTTGGATCGTCTGTCATAATACTCCCATCTGCCTACTCTTTTATAAATAACATGTTCTCGGCTAGCTACAAATACACTATCAGTTCCGGCAGTTCTTCCTCTAGAACTATACTGGTAGACGTCATTAGTGTTATAATAAAGCCCTCTTTCTTTTAATGTACTGTCCTTACTCCTATAACAACTCACCTCAATATATTTACAACTGTCGTAAGTCCTAATTCTCAGATATTGCCAGTTCTGGATTGACCTTACTATTGTCTGATCGCATGACCCGCTTGGCCGGAAAGAAAATTTGTATTCTGGAAAGTACCAGGAAGTTCTCTGAGCGTAGGTTGATGAAAACAAAATCATTCCCACAACAAGTAGTACTTTATGTTTATGTAATCCCATTTTATCTTTTTAGGTTTATCTTAATATCAGGAGTACTTTCATTAACTTTCTCAAAGTCACTCCTACGCTCCATTACAGTATTCACTACAACATTTTTAACTCCACTTTTCAAAAACATTTGTTTCACTTGGTTTGCCACTTCGCCAAACGCTTTTTTCAATCCATCAAACGATTTGTCACTTAATGATATTGGCAAGTAATAGGATAGAGTAATATTAACCGACCTAATGCCTCCATCATCTTTAATCTTTTCAGGCAGATCATAGAAAGATTTAACGCCTCTATCAATTGATGTGGCATCTGCTTTTGACATCAAAGAGCCTTTGCCTGTAGATGGAACAGCGTAAAAGAAAGTTGCATTGTTATAGTCAAGATTAAGATTCTTTATCAATGGAATGTCTTGAGAGGCCATTCTATACTCAAACTCAGAACTTGAAAATTCATCCGATTCGTATCCAGCCTTTCCTTTCTCATCACCTAAATCATAATGAATTGTTGGAAATTTACCCGGGTCCTTTTCCTTTTTTGTTATCGCTTTCCCAAATAAGGCCTTTTCCGAAGCGTTGAGTGTTGCTTTACCGGTCGCGGCCTCCTTTTGCCGACCATCAAAATACAGCTTTCTTACCCAAACGTCCTTGTCCGTTAAATCTCCCCCATTCGCCGTAGAAAAATTCATGTCCATTACCTCTTTAGAATCTTGTGCGCGAATGCTTCTAATCGTGGTTTTTCTATGATTATCTTTACTGTCATACCAATAAGTAACTACATATTTTTCCAATCCATCCAAATCTATACTTCTTATTACATCTCCTTCGGCATAAGAATATGGACTATTCCATGGAAAAGATTTAAACAAAGGATCAACTGACAGGAACTTCCCAATCCCAGGATTATAAATTCTAAACCCATAATCATACGCCGTCAGGCTATGCATCTCCGGGTCCTTCTCCTTCCCATTGAACCCATACCTGTAAAGGCTTCCGGCATCAAACTTCCGTCCAGGCATTACCATCCCAAAGGGATAGTAATCATTCGCCGTCAGCACATCTGGGTCAAAGCGCAATACCGGCTTGGGGTTCAGCACCGACCCATTGTCCTGCACCTGGATCCGGCGGTCAGATACCGTCACCAACACGTTGCCTAAATGATTCGACAACTCAAAATTGATCGCACCACGGGTCCAGCTCCGGTTGGAAATGCCATCCGTGCCGGCCATGCTTTCTGAACTTTGGAGCCACCAATTGGTGCTTTCCACATCCCGCATCGATCGCCACAATCCCAGCCTGCTGCTGCCATAGATCCCCACTTCCGCCTGGCTCAGCAATCCACCATTTACCCCGGGAATTTCTTCATAAACCGCCATCACGTTTCCACTGGCATCCCGGACGTATGCCGTATGCTTGTTACCACCCACTGTTTTACCTATTCGGTTACCGCTGGCATCGTACGTATAAGCAATGATCTGCCCGTTTTTTGTAATCCGGCTGATCTTTCCGTAAACATTCCATTCTATGGAACTCAGATGCTCTGCATTATCCGATACCAGGTTACCGATCTCATCATAGGTATAATTATCCGCTGCCTGGGTTTCCAGGTCCTCTGCATAAGGGCTTGAAACCACTCCATCCGTTACATGCCGCAGCCGGTTGCTGATCCTGTTACCACTACCGTCAGCCGGGTAATGATATGCCAGGTTATCCATCGGTTTGCCCAAAGCCCCGGCAGCTCCATTACGCAGATAGGTTTCAATATTGCCGTTGGCATCATACGTCGTTCGTTCCTGGTAGTCCCCTGCAGTTGATGGACTAATTACGTTTGTAGCGGTATTTATATCAGAACCGGCAACGGTTTGCGAGGTCATCGTTCGTGTATATTATTTGTCGATGTTCGTGTAGTATTTCTTGTAAACGGAAGCCGAACCCCGGAAACAAACAACGCCAAATCTAATTAATACGTCACCTTCTGCAGGATGGTGTCATAATGATATCCCTTCGATGCCTTCCCGCGCTCGATGATCTGGGTAAGATAAAAACCGCCTGCCGTGAAAAACGTAGCGGAGCCTTCGGTTCTTGTTGTCCCATCCACCCCGCTGTGATCAAGGGAAGCTAATTTTTCCATCTCGCCATTTTCCAGGTTGATGACCGCCATAGCAGTGCCGGCTTTCATAAATCCGGCGAAAGCTGACATCACCAGGACAAGCTTCTTCCCTTCCACCCTTGCACCGGTGCTTCGCCCCTCGTTGGTATAAGAACCTGCAGAGCGGTTGATCCCTACAGTCTTGAGCAATTTCCACTGGCGATCATAGATATCGACAGATACACCTTCATTCAGTAACCAGTTGCTGCCTTTTGTACTGGTCTTGTAGTGCATGATCTCTTTGACTACAACAATCCGATCGGGCGTAGCCAGGACGTCATTGATCTTCATACCCGATTCATAGCCTCTCTCGCCTCTTTCCAGTCCTTTTAATGCAGTGTATTCAATGCTTTTGCCATACTTCCCCGTGAGCTTCTGTTCGCCAAAGTTGGTGACATTTTTTTTGGAGAAATTGAACTCAAAAAAATTGTGGATGTCATCTTTCCCTTTGGTTTCATATTTCATGCCCACAAATACGATGGCGGGGTTCGAAGGGTCGATGGTAATTATGGGTTGCGGGCCAGTTAACGCGTCCCTGACAGAAATTGCCGTCATCAGCCTGTCTTTTTTTGAGCCATCACTCTTAAAGCACTCCATGATCATTTGATCATCCACAACACTGCAGAGATAGAATTCTTTATTAGTGCCGGCGACAGAGCCGATGTACAGTCCGTCCTTGCCCAGCGAAGGGATCGCCGCCTGCGTTGCATTCAATTCAGCATCCAGGGTGATAAGTGCTAGTTTCTCAGTGGCCAGTCGCTGTCGCATATTTTTCCCGTAATCTATACCTGACCGGCTGGAATTCGAGACCCGGATAAAGACCTGGTCGCCCTTACCGTCCTGATCCTTCAGGATCTTTGAGTCGGTGTACACGGGCTCGGGGCTAGTGAAAATAACTTTCTGCTTCAATATACTTCCCTTAGTTCCATCAACGATGAACGCAGTAACCTGCGTGCTGTTGTCATTCCCGCCGTTGATATCGGAAGTGATCACGAGAAAATTGTCGCCAAGCTTCGATATCCCGGTCGTGGTGGTGCCTGTCAGTTTGGTTTGCCAGAGTGTCTTGCCCTCCCCGGATATCCGTACGATGCCTGCTTCATCGAGGCCAAAGCCGGCGGCAAATGCGAAGCCTCCATCAGCGAGGTAAAGGATGCTGTGTTTCCAGGATGGAATGGAATAATAGTTACCGCTGGCGGCTGTCATCTCTTCAACGGACCATGCCTGGCGGGGCAGCGGCGGGGCAACGGTTTGGGCGAATGTGGTTGAATGAGAAAAGATTAAAACGCAGGCTGTAAGGATCGCCTGTCCGGTCAGGTTACGAAGGTGGGACACAAGGTTTGTTTTGGTGGAAGTACAATGATAAGGAGAATGAGGCAAAAAGCAAGGAGGGTGACATGTATAACAAAGGGAGATGCTGCAGAGCAGGAGCAGCGCTTTTTACAAACTTCATTGCTTATCCAAAAAATCTTTTACATTCGTCACTTGCATGGCCAGGCCCTCTCAAAGCGGGAAGACATGTAATCCCAGGTTCTTACGGTCAGGGGAAGTTCACCCGGTACCTTCCGAACCGTCGCCAACCCCACGTCAAACCGCGACCGCTTCTGCGAAGAAGCAATGTATCAATTCAAATAACTGTTTATGAAAATTGTCTTTACAATAAAGGCGGTAGTGACTCGTATTGCAATGCTTTCGGAAATCCCGAAGCACCCTGTTTTCGCGAAACCCAGGCGGGCTAAGGCCCTAACCAGCTTATGCTGGATAGTTTTACTCCAATCCTTTGTTTTGCTGGAACCTGTCGCGGCTCAGTGGTCGTCCGACCCCGCGGTAAACACGACAATCAGCGGAAGCGGCCGTCGGCCGAAAATTACAACTGACAGGAATGGGGGAAGTATAATTACCTGGGCCAGCGGCAATCGCATCTATGCCCAGCGGCTAAACGCTTCAGGCATACCCCAATGGGCAAACGGCGGAATTCCCCTAGCCTCAGCAAGCACACAACAGCAGGATCCCTCAATTGTGAGTGATGGTTCCGACGGAGCAATCATCACCTGGACAAGCTTTACCGGCATACCTGATATTTATGCTCAACGGGTGAATGGCGCGGGAATTCTGCAATGGGGCCCGGATGGTGTTCCTGTCTGCCAGGATGCCGGGGCGCAGACCCTCCCACTGATAGTAAGTGACGGCTCAAACGGTGCTGTTATTACTTGGAAGGATTCAAGAACCGCGGTCTTCGCGCAACGACTAAATGGTTCGGGAGTTCCGCAATGGACCCCGAATGGGTTGGCAGTTTGTCCCGGCGTGACTGCAGAAACTGCTGCAGTATTGACTGAAGACAATGCTGGTGGAGCTATTCTCGCGTGGCCTGATCCCCGAAACGGCACCCTGGACATTTACGCGCAGCGAATCACTAACGCAGGGACAACAGCGTGGGCTAATAACGGAGTTCCCATCTCCAATGCTGCGGGACAGCAAACTGAACCAAGGATTTCAGCAGATGGTGGTGGCGGTGCTCTCATCATCTGGACAGATAGCAGGAACGGCGCCGGGACAGACGTTTACGCGCAACGACTTAATTCGAACGGCGCTACACTATGGACTGCGGATGGGCTACCAATTTGCACCGCCGCAGATGTGCAGGCTTCAATCGGGATAATTCCAGATGGAATCGGTGGAGCGATTGCCTCCTGGACTGATCGCAGAAATGGTAATATTGATATTTATGCGTTGCGTATTAATACAGTAGGATCCGTTGTTGATCCGGTGAATGGCGTCGCTATCGCCACTGATCCTGCTGAGCAATCGGTAGCCTCGATGACCAGCGATGGAACCGGCGGTGCAATAATAACATGGATGGATTATCGTAATAATAATTATGATATCTACGCGCAGCGATTCGGTGCTGCTGGTGCCGTATTATGGTCAATAAATGGCAGACCGGTGGCCACCAGCTTTGGCAGCCAGGGTTATCCAACTCTTGTAAACGATGGAAATGGCGGTGCTGTAGTGTGCTGGGAAGCTTTCAACATCGGCGTCTCTGCTCAAAATGTAAACCCCGACGGAAGTCTGGGTATCCAGGAACCACGGCCTTCAATTTCCTCCTTCTCCCCTGCGGAGGGTTATACGGGTGATACGATTACTATTGTGGGAAGCAATTTCGCGAACGTAACGGCTGTCGCCATCGATGGACTCCAGGTGTCAGCTTTCAGCATTGTGAATGCATCAACGATCAGAGCGCAGGTAAATTCCGCGACCGTTGGAACAATCTCCGTTATCAGCGCAGTAGGTACGGGTACATCACCGACAAACTTCAATTACAGGGGCTACATCTCCGCTGCCAATGGAAACTGGACCTCAGGAACTACCTGGCGTGGCGGTAACCCGCCACCTTCGGGCGCTCCCGTTACTATCGATCATGATGTGGTGCTGAATGCACCGGTTATCAATCATGCTCCACTGACCATTCATCCCGCAAATTCGCTTGTCCTTGCATCGCAATACACCAACAGTTCTACCCTTACAGTGTCTGGAACACTGGAGTTGACTGCTGGTAGTGTATTGCTTGGTAACAGTCCTGTCTATTCGGAAACGTCAATTTTACAATATAACACTGCTGGTACATTCGCTGTCGGAAACGAATGGAGGGGTGCGTCCGCCAGTGCAGGAACAGGAGTGCCGGCAAGGATTGAGATTCTAAGCGGAACAGTTAACATGCCGGCGGCTGACTGTAGCGTAGCTGGCTCCCTTGTAGTTGCAGAAGGAAATCTTAACCTCAATAATGCAGGTGCACTCCTGATCGGAGGAACCGGCGGTTCACTTTATAACCAGTCATCCGGCACGCTGGTCGCAAACAACAGTACCGTAATTTTTCATGGCCTCGGGAAACAAAACATCCTGACAAACGGCGTTGTACCCCGGTTTTATGACCTCATAGTAGATAAGCCTGCGGGTACGCTCATATCGATTAATGGTATACAGGTCGATCATAAACTGAGCCTTTTAAACAGCACTATCGCGATCGCAGATGTCAACAAAGCGGTACATGTAGATGGAGACATTATACGTACCAATGGTTTTGTAATAGGGTATCTTTCCCGCAATTTACTGCCCGGTTCCAATACATTGGATTTCGCTGTTGGAACGATGGCTGGCTATACCCCGGCTACGCTGACCGTGAGCGGTGTAGGCACTGCAGGTACATTAAAGGTTATGGCTGTTGATGGTAAAAGCAACAACTATCCATCAGGATTTAGTTCATCCAAATTCCTGGACAGAAATTGGTCGGTTCAAAGTACCGCATCGTTCGCGACTGCAAGCGCGGCGTTTGTATTCCTGGAACAGGACCTGGTTGAAACCACAGCATCAGCCCTGGCTGCTTACAAGTTCAATACAGCCAGCGGTCATTATTATCCAGCGCCTGCTGATTTTACTATTAATGGTACCAGCTATGTCTTCAATAATATTACCTCATTCAGTGAATTCGGAGCAGGGGTAGCAGAGACCTCGCTCCCGGTGACGCTGGTGTCTTTCACTGGTTCGCTTTTGTCCGGCAGTATTGCGCGGCTAAGCTGGAGGACTGGCTTAGAAGAGAACTTCTCTCATTTTATTTTGGAAAAAAAGGTTCAGGGAAATCAGTACGAGTCAACACGGAAGGTGTTGGCGAAAGGAGACAATTCGCATTACATAGCTGATGATACCTTACTGGACGCGACGGCATCTTACAGATTGAAGATGGTTGATCACGATGGCAGGTTTGAGTACAGCAAGGTCATCAGGCTGGTGACAATGCCTGATGGTCAGGGATTGACGATTTTCCCTAATCCGGTTGTTTCTTCCACATCGGTTCGTCACCCCAGGACCAAAAAAGCAGGTGTACTATCGGTAGACGGCCTTGACGGAAGAAGGTTGTTGTTGCAGTGGGTATCAAAAGATGCGGAGCAGACTACAATAGATTGCAGCAGTTTACCCGCAGGCACATACATTCTAAGTTATCGCGAAGGAGATGACAAGCGGAGTGTGGTGATGGTGAAGCAGTAGGAAGTTCCTTTCTGCGCCTGCCAAATCTAACCTACATTGAAATGAACGCTAAATAACAAGGTGAAAATGAAAATCAACCATTTCGAAAACAATGTGAAAATATAATTAGTAATTTCATTTTACATCACGAAAGAACGAAGTGCCAAAAAAGGCATACACCTTGCGAACAATAAGCTTTCAACGAATAAGGGTCACGGTCCCTTTTAACCTTTGTATGGAACTAGTCTCCAGTGTTTTATACTCTAGTGTCCAGACATATACCCCCACTAGTTGTCGTTTCCCGTGAAAAGTACCATCCCACTTGGGGTTCGACTGAGAACTTTGGAAGATAAGTTCACCCCAATTGTTATAAATTTTGAATTGATGCCAGGGAATACTTTCCAAGCCAGCAGGCCCGAATTTGTCATTCAACCCATCAGAGTTGGGAGTAAAGGCAGTCGGGACTGCTATCATGCATGGCGCATACGTCACAATAACCTGGTCAGAGGCCTGCCCACAGGCATTCGAGATAACCAAGGAATAATTTCCCGCACTTGTTACAGTCAGGAACTCGGTACTAGCACCTGTGTTCCAGTTATACTCCAATTCCACTCCATCAAGACGAGTCGGCCTAAGTTTCACAACCTCTCCATTACAGGCACTTACATCCCCTCCTAAAGAGAAATTAGGTGCATCACTAAATACTCCGATATAGAATCAATGCTTGTGCACGAACCAAGAGTTGCCGTTACCCAATATGTGCCTGCAGTAGTCACAAGAAAATTTGGACCACTAGAATTGTCTTGCCAGAATAAGTTAGCGTTAATTGCATCGGGTTGGAGCAATAAAGTATTTCCGCGACATAATAATGTGTCTTCACCAAGTTTGATGTTGGGGCTAGGATTGAATAGAATATTGATTGAATCACGCTTTGAACAAGTGTTGTTTGTTGCCTCAACCCAATACAATCCCGATTGAACAGCAGCAAGAGTAGGATTCGTGCTGCCATCGCTCCAGTAATACGTGACACCGGTTAAACCAGGAGTAAGAACAGCAATTTCGCCGGCACATTTAGCTTGATCCTGACCAAGGGTAAAGCTTGGATACTCTGCCAGTATTATGTCTATCGAATCCCGACTAACACAACCATTTACGACATTTCGTACCTGAAGCCAATGTGTGCCTGAGGTGTTTGCTAATAATAAGGGGCCAGAACTGCCATCACTCCAAAGATACTCTAAATTGGGGCCCGTATTTGTTGGGAGAAGCTGAAAACCCTCAGCGCCGCAAACTATCGTGTCGCGGCCTAAATTTACAGTATTGTCAAAAACTTCAACGATACGTTGCAATGTATCATTACCGCACAACCTATAGCGAATAAGTTGCACGTTGTAGATGCCGGGCGAACTGAAAATATGCGAGGTTGTATCTTGATCTGAAAAATTATTACCGCCTGAGGCCCCGTCGCCAAAATCCCATTTAATTGATTGAACGTTATCAGGCACAGAATAATAGAATTCAACTTTACTCGCGTCACACTGGTCCATTACCGTGAAATAGTCATAAAAGAAACTTTGAACAAACGTGCGAAGCCCAAATTGGCAGAACCGCCCACTGCCGACCGATATTTCATTAAACCTCAAGCCGCATAGACCTCCCCTTTCGTTAGGGTAATCAATAACGGATAAGTTTGGATGCACTTGTGCGGTCATGTAAATCTTACCGTCAGGACCTAGCTGTAATGCACCAAATGTTTGAGCAGCAAAATTATCCGATGTCAGAATTTCCTTTGAAGCGACGATCTGGGAAAGGTTGGATGCAGAAATATCGTATTGGACAAGATAGTTGTGATGTTGTGATAAATTGAGTGAGTAATCTGATGCTGTTACGTAAAGCCGCTTTGCATCGACGGAGAACTCCACACCGTAGCAATTGCTAAAGTTGTCGGTTGCTTGAAACAAGTTTACAGTGCTGGATACAACACCAGTTGACGTGTTAAAATCGGATAATTCTAACCCTACCAGATTATGTGCGGCAGCAAGCTTTTTACCGTCAGGGGAAGACTTCATGTATCCTAACGATCCATCCACATTGCCACCAATAACTGCGCCGGAGTGTGAAATTATTGGGATCGCAGTCACACCAGCGCTTGTTACCAAATATGAGATGTATGTATCATCATTCCAGCCATGCGCGACGACCCAGACATCCTTTCCATTGCAATGCTTTACGGCGGTAATCTTTTCACAGACTGGTGAGGCAAGAGGTACATTTTTACTGATGCAGTCGCCCAACCCATTATCAGCATCCATGTCGACAACTGAATACTTGAGTCCGTTGGGCCCTCCTAGCTGATCAACCGTAAAAACATAGTACTTTCTACGATCGGAAACAGCAGGTACTATGACTGCGGATTGAGTACTACTAGCATCTCCATGAAGGCCAGTACCATTGGGCATGAGTGTATGCTGGCTATTCAGCAAAATCAAGCCATCTGTATAAAATAACAGGTTTCCATCCTGGTCGGAGATAGACGCAACCCCTTCCACAGTATGCACACGACCATCGGAAATAGCAACTGGTAAGCCTGTCTTAAAACTAATTCCCGCATCAAAGCCGAAATACCAGTTATTGGACTCCGATTGAGCACGTGAGGAAATTATCGCAAGACTAGAGAGTGCCAGAAGAATAATCCGCATACCGGCCCGATGGTATTTCTTCAAGCAATATAGGTAAAGATGCAAGTCATCACGAATTATCATTGGCTGCTGGCGATATAATTAACGTATTCAAAAATAAGTGCTGGAACTGATCTAAGTAGCCCTCTACAGGTCCGTTCCTTATGGAGCTATTGGCTATGAACTCTTTGTAATTGTCCCCGAAGTAATATTCTGACTTGATTGCATGTTCTTTTACCGAGACAAGCAATCTTTCTCGGATGGATATATCGTTTGTGCCTATTACAAAAAAATCTTGTTCCACGTCCATATCAATAAGTATGCGTCCGTCTGTTGAAAAAAAATACAATTGCAAAAAGAAATCTTGGTAGAAGTAGCCTCTTGGATTTTTCAAGAGCTCTAAAATCTCAATTAATGATATGCTTGACGGAAAGACAAAACCAGGGTAATTAAAGTCCGGATGAATAACTTTGTCTGGAGATACGATACAAAAATTTGTGGACACGAACATATCTTTATGATCCTGTATTTTGCTCCAAAACATTTCAAATATTTCCATGTAATATGCGCCGTCCAGTACCAACAAAAAAGTGGTTGGATGTTGAAATATGCTAGCAGGGAGCCTACGATCTGAATTGAAATACCGCTCCGCTAGTTTTAAACCTGTTTGTCCGGTGACTTGCATAATCAATTACTTATGAATTCATATTTATACACCCATGACGTGTCATGGAATTTTACCAGCATCCCAACGTTGCCATTAGTGTCGCGGGCATAAAAAGTGTATGATGCCGCTTGGGTGTGAATGTTGATTGAATTTGCACCGCTCCCGGGAAGACCAGTGATAGGGAGACCAGTTTTAGGGTTAATGTTTGTTCCATTTGTAAGAAGCTTAACGAAATCCATCCAAGAATGCGAGTTGATCGGATATGCGCCCTGATTGGTCTTCACACCTGTATGATCAATCTTAATTGATTCTCCGAGCTTAGTGTTTATAATTTCCAAAGATGTGCGGAGTTTAGTCGGAACTTCATTCCCCGCTCGACCTGCTATTATTGCTGGCGGATTAGCCTTCCCCGTCCACGGGTTAATGTTTGCTTTTGTTGATGCCATGTATCCAGAGGCCAGACCACTCACGCCGCCCGTGCCGGCGCCGGTGGCAGCCCCTTGCCCCATGTTTGACCAAAAATTTCCTCCTGTGAACGGGGTCAACCCACCCCCTAATACACCACCTACCACCGTTCCCGAAATAACACCTTGCACCGCTGTCCGAAGAGCCGGGCTAGCGATTCCATTTGTCAAGGAGTTTAAATATGGCGCAGCCGCTGTGCCCACGACATGCCCGGCAATTCCCGATACAGCACCAAAAGCAGTAGCCTGTGCCAACTCGCCGGGTCAAATGGGCGTCCGCTGGTCAACTGCGCAGTTAAATTATTTCCAAACCCTAGCGCTGAACCACTTGCAGCCGGACCAGCGTACATCCCGGTCAGCGTCGACACTGCTCCAGTGACAAAGTATCCCGCAGCAGCCTCGAAGCTAGTAACATTTCCGGCGATTGCCTGAACTGTGAGGTTTATAATTCCGCCTACCGTAGCAAATACTACATCATCCCAAAACGCATAAGTGCCGGTAGGGTCTATCGACTGAGGCCACGAATTATTCATAGCAAGATACGGGCTTGCATATTGCTGCTCAGGATCAGGGTTGTGCCACCGCCCCAATTGAGGGTCGTAGGTCCTTGCAGCGAAATCATACTCCTCTAAACCTGTCCCATCATAAAACTCACGCCCTTGAAATTCCTTTCCTTGATACCCAAGTGAGTTGGGACTTTTACCAAAGGACTGACTATTGAGCGCGAACATAGATAGACCTTTGGGATAGTAATGCCTTTCTCCAACTAAAGGACTACGCTTATGCGTTACCTGCAAATTGTCGAAGTACACATTTTGATTACTCTCATTGCTACAATAAATATACAGGTATCCACTCTTGTTTCTAAAAGTACACCAGTTTTACGCCTGCCTGCCGGCAGGCAGGCGTAATTCTGCATCTAGTTGCAGACCGGAAAACACAAAGCCTGCAACAGAAGATATTGCAGGCCTTTAAAAAAATAGCCGGCGTTCGTATTAGAAGAACACCGGCTCTTGGAGGTCCCGAGCGGATTCGAACCGCTGTACGAGCTTTTGCAGAGCTCTGCCTAGCCACTCGGCCACAGGACCTTATTTATTTTACTCAATCAACCGCTGTCGGCCCCGCCCTGGTTGCCTGGCCACCCGGCCAGGGAGCTTTTTTGAATCGGTTGCGAAAATAGGATATTTTTGATAATTGACTGATCCCCACCTCAAATTAATCATATGAGCCGAATTGCTGAATCTGAACTCATTATCAACGCCCGCGGCGCCGTCTACCACTTAGACCTCCGGCCCGACGAAATCGCCCCCACCGTCATCACCGTCGGTGACCCCGATCGCGTTCATGAGATCTCCAAACACTTCGACTTCATCGAGGTCAAACGACAACACCGCGAATTTATCTCCCATACCGGCCTCATCAACAACAAACGTCTCACCGTCCTCTCCTCCGGTATCGGCCCCGATAACATCGACATCGTCATCAACGAACTCGACGCCCTCGTCAACATCGACTTCAACACCCGCGAGATAAAACCTCAACTCTCGTCCCTCAACATCATCCGCATCGGCACCTCCGGTTCCCTGCAGGCAGATATACCCGTCGATTCCTTCGTCGCCGCTACCCACGGCCTCGGTATCGACAACCTGCTCAACTTCTACCGCCACGAACAAAACGAAGAAGAAAATCAACTCATCCAGTCCTTCGTCACCCATACCCAGCATCATGCCCGCATGAGCTATCCCTATATCACCGGTGCCGCCGGATCCCTGCTCAAACATTTCGTGACAGGGTTTCACCAGGGCATCACCGTCACCTGCCCCGGCTTCTATGGCCCGCAAGGGCGCGTGCTCCGGCTCGGGATCCGCAACCCTGAACTCATCAACCGACTCACCGATTTCCGCTTCGGACAACACCGCATCACCAACTTCGAAATGGAAACCTCCGCCATCTACGGCCTCGGTAAATTACTCGGTCATAACTGCCTTGCCATAAACGCCATTGTTGCCAACCGCATCAAAAAAGAATTTTCAAAAGATGGAAAGGCAGCCGTCGAAAAACTCATCAAAGAATTCCTAACCATTTTCTCCGACAAACTCTAATCCGTCCCAACCTATCATGACATTGAATTTTTTCAAATACCAGGGCACCGGCAACGATTTTATCCTGGCCGATAACCGCAGGAACGAATACAGCTCACTCAACACCGACCAGATCCGGCGCCTCTGCGATCGCCGCTTTGGCATCGGTGCCGATGGCTTCATGCTGCTCAATGAAAAAGCAGGTTACGATTTTGAAATGAAATACTTCAATGCCGATGGCCGCGAAGGCAGCATGTGCGGCAACGGTGGCCGCTGCATCGTCAAGTTCGCCTACCACCTCGGTATCCACCCCATCGACTACCACTTCCTCGCCATCGATGGCGACCACGAAGCCGAGATCGATCCCGATGGCACCGTGTCCCTGAAGATGAAAGACGTGGAGCGCATCGATAAAAAACATGGCGATTTTATCCTCAACACCGGCTCACCTCACTACATCAAGCTTGTCAACAACGTAATGGATATCGACGTCTATAAAAAAGGACGCGACATCCGGTATTCCAAAGATTATGAACAGGATGGTATCAACGTAAACTTTGTGGAACAGGTGGAAGACGAAAAGATCATCGTCCGCACCTACGAACGCGGCGTGGAAGACGAAACGTTCTCCTGCGGTACCGGCGTCACCGCTGCAGCCCTTGTTTGCTACCACAACGAAAATGGATTCAATGAAGTTGGCGTCCGCACCCTGGGAGGAGGGCTGACAGTGGAGTTCGACCGGCTCGATGAAGATAAATTTGTAAATATCTGGCTCTGCGGACCAGCGGAGAAGGTGTTCGAAGGAGCGGTGGTGATCAAATAATTTTCGCGCAAAATTTCACGCAAAGACGCCAAGGAAACACCCCTATCTTTGAAACTATGATTCAGTATTTCAAGAACATCAACCACAAAACTGTTGAGATCGACAAACCCGAAGAGGGATCCTGGATCAACGTGCTGCCACCACTGAAACAGGAAGAGTTTTCCGAACTCTCCGAAAAGCTCGACATCCCCATCGACTTTCTCACCGACTCCCTCGATATCGATGAACGCAGCCGCTTTGAAAAAGAAGACAACGTCCGCCTCATCGTTATCAAAACACCCACAGAAAACAATTCCTTCAACGAAAGCGACGCCTACTACATTACCATACCGATCTGCATCATCCTGACCCATAACCAGATCCTGACCGTTAACTCCTTCGAGAACCCAGCGATAAAGAAATTTCTGAACACCTTCCAGAACCGCCATCCCGATAAACGAAATATGATGGTGCTGAAGATCTTTGAAAAGATCCTCAACAACTTCATGGACCACCTGAAAGAGATCAACCAGCGACGAAACGCCTTTGAACAAAAACTATATGATGCCAGCAGGAATGAACATCTCCTCGAACTGATGCGCATCCAGAAAAGTCTTGTCTATTTCGTCACCGCACTCCGGTCGAATGAACTGCTCCTGATGAAGCTGGAACGCACCAACTTCCTCGGGCTGAATGAAGAAGAAAAAGAACTGCTCGAAGATCTTATCGTCGATACATCGCAGGCCCTTGAAATGGCCAACATCTACGCCAACATCCTCAGCAGTACGCTGGATGCATTTGCCAGTATCATTGCCAACAACCAGAACCAGGTATTGAAACGCCTTTCAGTGATCACCATCGTCCTGACCTTCCCGGTACTGATCGCGAGCTTATTCGGTATGAATGTTCCCAGCGGTTTCGAGCATTCACAATATGCATTTTACATCGTAGCATTTCTATCTCTCGTGATAGCTCTAATCATTGGCTGGTTTTTTCTCCGGAAAAAAATATTCTGATCATGCGCACCTTCAATGTCCGCGTTTATGGTATCCTGATCAATGATCAGCAGGAAGTGCTGGTGAGTGATGAATACATTCGCGGGGGATATTTCACCAAATTTCCCGGCGGAGGACTGGAATTTGGGGAAGGCACCCGCGATTGCCTGGCTCGGGAATTTATGGAAGAAATGAATCTCAAAGTGGAGGTAACCGACCATTTTTACACCACCGATTTTTTCCAGGAATCAGCCTTCAACCCTGGACACCAGATACTTTCGGTCTACTACCGGGTAAAGGCCCTCGAACCGATCACCGTTCCGCTCAGAGATAAACCTTTTGATTTTGATGCGACGCAACTTGCCGCATATGATACGCATGGTGAAACAGAAACATTCCGGTTCATACCTATGGATCAATTTTCAGAAGAAAGTGTTACCCTTCCAATCGATAAGATCGTAGCAACCATGATCAGGAACGCATAGCTGCCTCTTTCATCTCTTTCGCTACATCATGGCCCAGGTACCGTTCAATCCATCCGTGCAACAAGTATATAACCGGCGTCAGCACGACCGCTACGATAAATTTATAGATGTAGTTCACGATGCAGATAGCGATCACCTGGTCAAGCGGCCAGGGATCCCCCTGCCCACTTACGAGTTTTGGATAAACATAAAACGCGATCACCAGCACGATGAAACTGTCGATCAGTTGTGACACAAGCGTGGAGCCGGTTGCCCGCAGCCAGATCTTTTTCTCTCCCGTCATTTTTTTGATCCGGTGAAAGATCAGCACATCTGCCACCTGGGCTACCATGAACGCCACCATGGAAGCGATGATGATACCCAACCCCTGCCCATACACCGCGTTGTAGGCCGTCGACATATTTTCCACTCCCACTGATTGCTTGCTGCCTGCCCACCACTCATTGGGAGAGGTAGCAATGGCGGCGCTGACCATCAGGAACCCGAAAGCGATCAGCCCGATCGTCAGCCAGCTCAGGAACTTCACCCCTTTCGGTCCATAGTATTCATTGATGATGTCGGTCATAATGAATACCACCGGCCACAGCAACACACCGCAGGTGAGGTTGAACGAATAGGTATTGCCAAACAGGGAAATGTTGGCCGGTTGAAGACCAAGGGTCGATTCCAGTGAAAATATCTTTACACCGATAAATTCGGCGATCAATGCATTGGTAATGAAAAACCCGGCCAGGATCAGGAAAAGCCGGGTTGCCCGGTTATGAATGATTGTATGCAGCATTCTGGTATATTATATAAACGAGTAACAGGATCAGGAAAAGAATGTTGGAAATGACCAGCCACGGAGGCACGATTTCGTGCAGGCGGCGACGCAGCATCGACACCACGAGATAACAGATATTCACCAGCGGGATCACCACGAAACCAAACAGGTACCCGATGATTATGATGGTGCCGATGATATTCTGATTATCGGTCCAATCCCTTACCTGTAGCGAAAAGGACAGGATTACGAAAATGCCGCAAATGAAAGCAAGACGGGATAAAAATAATAGCCAGCGCATCGGCGATTTTCGTCTAAAATAGCATTATTTTGTCAGCCTAATAGCACTTTATACTATGAATAAGAGCCTGTTCGCGAAGTTGTTACCACATATTATCGCCTTCGTTGTCTTTCTTTTGGTTGCGGTAATCTATTGCAGACCGGTGCTCGATGATAAAGTGCTTCAGCAACATGATATCACGCAGTGGCAGGGCGCCATCCAGCAATCCCTCGAGTTCAAAGAGAAACACGGGCACATGCCACTCTGGACAAACTCCATGTTTGCCGGTATGCCCACCTTCCAGATTGGTGCTGAATCGAACAATTACATTCCCGGCTACCTGCACATGATCCTGACAATGGGACTTCCTGCTCCCATCCAGTTCTTCTTCCTGGCCTGCATCTGCTTCTACTTTTTATGCATAACCCTTCGCGTGAGCCCCTGGCTTGGTATACTTGGAGCGCTTGGCTTCGCTTACGCCACCTATAACCCGGTCATCATTGTAGCGGGTCATGCCACGAAAATGTGGGCCATGGCTTATATGCCTGCCGTACTCGGATCCCTGATACTGATATTTGAAAAACGATACTGGCTTGGAGCGGCACTCACCGCACTTTTTACGTCGACCATGGTGGCAATGAACCACCCCCAGATCGTTTATTATTTTTTCCTTGCCGCAGCCATCATGACCCTTTTCTTCGTGGTGCGCTGGATCAGGGCTGGCGAATTCCGGCACCTCGCTATGGTAGCGGGATTTACAATCGTTGCCGCGGTGACCGGTCTGCTCGTCAACTCTGTCACCCTGTTGTCTACTTACGAATACCAGAAAGAAACCATCCGTGGCGGCAGCTCCGTTCTCACCGATACCACGCAGGCTCATCTGAAATCAGCCACCGGACTCGATAAGGATTATGCATTCAGTTACAGCGCTGCGATTCCCGAACCGCTCGTCCTGCTCGTACCGCGCATGTATGGCGGCAGCGCGGGCGGTGAAGAAGTGGCACAGGAAAAATCAAAAGCAATTGAGGCACTCTCCTCCCTGCCCCGCGAACTCCAGCAACAGCTTGGTGTATCAATGCGCTACTACTGGGGCGGCATCAGCCAGGACGGCCGCTTTGGCGGGACCTCCGGCCCTCCCTACTCCGGTGCCATCGTCTGCTTCCTTGCCCTCTTATCGTTTTTCATGCTCGATGGCAAACATAAATGGTGGGCGCTGGCCGCAATTGGCCTGACCGTTGTGATGTCATGGGGTTATTACTTCAAATCATTCAATTATTTCCTGTTCGACTACCTGCCCTTCTACAATAAGTTCCGCGCCCCTTCCATGGCGCTGGTCATCCCGCAACTGCTGCTGCCCATGCTGGCCGTGCTGGGGGTAAATGCGATGATTCAGAACCCGGACAAAAAAGACCTGCTCGCCCGATTCAAGAAAGGCATGATCGCAACGGGTGGCTTGTTTGTATTGCTATTCCTGCTATACTTCTCCTTCGACTTCCTGACCAAAGGTGACAGCGAATTGCTCCGCGCCGTAAGAGATGCCAATCAGCCCCAACTCCTGGAAGCAGTGAAGGGTTTCTATGACGGCCTGGTTGCTGACCGGAAGGGACTGATGATGGGCGATATCTTCCGCTCGCTCGGGTTCATTGCCGTAGCAGCCGTAACATTATGGTTCCTGATCAAGAAGACCATCCAGCCGGCAGTGGCTATTGGTATCCTCGCCGCATTTTCATTCATCGACCTCATCGTTATCGACAGCAATTACCTCAATGCCGATAAATACCAGGATCGAATGGAAAATGAAGCGCACTTCCAGCGTACCAAAGCAGATGATCAGATACTGGCCGATAAATCATACTACCGTGTATTCAACTATGCGGGGGATTTTCATGCAGAAGCCTATACCTCTTATCTCTATAATTCCATTGGCGGCTATCATGCTGTAAAGCTCCGGCTGTTCCAGGACATCATCGAGCGCCAACTGGCCACACAGCAACCCAACCTGGCGGTGCTGAATATGCTCAATGCCAAATACATCATTCAGAAAGATCAGCGTGGAGTAACGCAACAGGCTCAACCAAACCCCGGCGCCCTGGGTCCGGTCTGGTTTGTGAAGCATGTATCGTTCGTGAAAAATGCGGACGAAGAGATGGCGGCCCTGAATGATTTCAACCCCAGAGATACGGCATTTGTCCAGGAAGCATTCCGTGGATCGGTACCCTTTCTCCCTGCACCTGACAGTACGGCAACGATCAGCCTGGTAAGCAACGAGAATGATGTAATCAACTATACGTACTCTTCACCGACGAACCAGTTTGCCGTATTCAGCGAAGTGTATTATAAAGCTGGATGGCGCGCCTTTGTGAATGGCAAAGAAACGCCGATCGTTAAGACCAACTATGTTCTGCGTGGTCTCGCCCTGCCCGCTGGTCAGAATGTAAAGGTTGAGTTCAGGTTTGAACCGCAGGGATACCTGACCGGAAAAACGCTGACGACCATCTTCACGATCATCCTTGCGGGCATTATCCTGGCGGCGATCTTCATGGAGTGGAGAAAATCAAAACGAGGATCAACAACCAAAACAGTCAAGGCATAGGGCCTTTCACGGTATTGAAAGCAGCCTATGGAACCCAGCTTATCAGTCATCACGATCTGTTTCAACAACCTCCCGGAGCTGGTGGCGACCTGTGCGTCGGTAGATGCGCAGGAGCAGCATCCTGATGAACATTTGATCGTGGATGGGTCTACGGATGAGCGGATCGTCAATTGGCTGAGCTCAAATCCCCAGCCCGTTTACCGGCGATGGATACATGAGCGTGACCATGGCATATCCGATGCGTTCAATAAGGGCATTACGCATTCGCGGGGCGAGATCACTCACCTGTTGAATTCCGGCGACCGTTATTATGCACCCGGGGCGATCGCCATGGTGATTCAAGCGTTCAGTACCGATGCGCAATTGCAATGGGTGCATGGGTTGTACGTGCAGCACCGGGGCGGTGTGGATGTGATCAGTGGCACGAGGTTCGATGCCGCGCAACTGTGGAAGGGTATGCGAACGGTGGCACACCCGACGATGTTCATCCGCCGGGATTGTTATGAGAAACACGGGCTTTACAACACTGATCTGAAAGTGGCAATGGACTACGACCTGTTACTGAGGATCAGGAATGAAAAGTTTGCTTTTATCCGTTCCCCCATGGTCTACTTCGCGCCGGGTGGTGCGAGCCATATCCAGTTTGAGAAAGGCCTGTCCGAAGTCAGGAACAGCTACCGCCAGCACGTAGGCCGATCCTGGAAACAAACGCTCTGGCAGACGCGTCAGCGGTTGCTGCACGGGTTGATGGAGACGGGTGTGGGGAGAAGATTGTTTGCCTTTAAAAACAGGAAAAAAACAGTTACTGCCTGAACTGTTCCCAGTCCGCCAACTATCGCACGAATGTTTGACGTACACAAAATAAAAGACCGGCGATAGCCGGTCCAATTATACTGTATATTATAGAACTTAAAGCGGTGTCCTCAAGACAGAGCTGAGCACCGGGTTTCCCAGATCATTTACAAACGATGTAACGCAGAAAAACGAATTTTCTGTCAGGCTAAGAGAAGTAAGTTTCAGTAGCTTGAAATTTCCTCCGCCAAAGTTGATATTCAGATCAAGAGAAGATTTGGCAGCATTGGTAAATTGCCAGGTCATTGGCAGATTTTGTGCAGGTGTCGGGCTATAAGTGCCGGTTCCATCTGCAAGAAAGGTGAGTTTATCGTTATCGTAGTTATTCGTATTGGTGTTACCGCCACGTTTATAATAAATCCTTGTGTTATTTTCTACCTGTATGATCTCCTCCATTTTCCATGTATGTGCGGTTAACAAGGCGAGGACATCGACAGGAGGAGTTGGTGGTGGATTTACGTCATCATTATCCTGGGAGCAGGAAATAAGAAGGATTGACATAAGGAGGCAGGCGACTGTAAGCAGTTTACGCATGGTGGCTGATTTAGTGGCCAAATATAGTGGAGAAAATGGGAAACAATCAAATCCTGGAAAATTGACGCGCTAACCATCCCAAAAACATAAATGATTTCGATAAAATACCCACCTTCAGAAGCGAAGGTGATATTCGGGACTGCAAGCGGATGATCCTTTTGCAAGCCGGTGGAATCAGCGGATAATATGCTGCTGCCTGCTCGGCTGACCGGATGCCCAGGTTTCTGAATAATCGCCAGAAATAATCATAGACGATAATATTATTGAGAATGGCAATGCCATGCTCCTCCAGGAACATCATGTTCTCAGGGATCTGGACTTTTGGTTCCCGAAAGGTGTAGGTTGTTACCTGTTCTTTGTGAAACCCTATATTTAATAAAACCGGGTCGATGTAGGCATATGGAACTCCTGATCTGAAACATCTTATATAATAGTCGAAATCGACAATGAATTTATATCGGGTATCATACTTTATCTGGATATCACGGTGAACCATAGTGCAGCTGGGATTGCCGACATAAACGCGTTTAACAAGGTGATAGGGATTTAGCTTAAGGAACCAAAGGTCAACCCGGGAGCATTTGACGACATAGTGCGCATTGTCTGCTTCTACCACGTTTTGAAAAGCAGAAAAAAAGAATTTCTTTTCGGGATGCGCCTGAGTTGCGTCATGAAATGTTTTTAAACTATCAGGACCTGTAAACCAGTCATCATTATGCATCAGTTTGATCCAGGTGCCACTTGCCCTCGCGATAGCTGCATTCCAATTGGCTGGTGTACCGAGCGCGGGCAAGTTCCTCGAATATATCACCTCCGGGAACATTTCTGTGACAAGGTCATGAACAGAATTGTCAGGGCTGTCATCGGTTATTACGATCTCATAGTCTGTAAATGACTGGATTCTAATTGAATCGAGCAGCCTTTTTAGATGACCCGGGTTTTTATAGGCAGGTATGCAGATTGATATTCGTGGTTCCATATTTCACAACTGAAACTATCCGATGGAAGAATTATTACCTGCAGACTTTAGAATACCTAATTCCTTTTTGACGGGTAACACAACAGATTTGAATTGATATCTCAGCTTGAAACGCTTCATAAAAGGAAAGGAAAGTATCCGTAGTGCAAACCGATGTATTTCGTCAAGCTTACCCTGATCCCCTTTGATGAGATAATATTTTTTCAAATTGAAGACATTTGAAATGAACCACGTGCCCAGATGCCGACTTATGGCCTCTTGTTCCACTTCTCCGCGCCTCACGCTCGTCATCAGGGTATAAAACCCCTCACACCCCGTTATATAGGCGGCAAAATTTAGTTTGGAGAAATTGTCTGGATGGAACGTGACCCGACTGAACATATGGTTTATCATAATAGCACCTTTATGGGATGCTGTTAAAGCAAGCAGGGCGTGATCAGCCAAATGTGGGCTTCCAAAATCAGGCATTCCCTTCATCAGTTTGACTGAAGTGATATCCAAAATACAACTTGACCAGAGCAAAGAGGTTGTCCGCCTAGGGTCCAGTATTTCCATGACGCAATCGTCCGCCGAGACAAGCTCTTTTTCCATAGGGGCTTTGCCGGCTCTTCCAAAACCACCATATAATGAAAGCCCGGGATGCTGCTGGATTACGCCCTGGAAATAAGAAAGAAAATTCGGTTCCACCGGGTCATCGTCCGTAACCAAGACAACGTAGGGAGTTACCGCAAGATCGATGGCACGATTGAAACTTTGAACCATACCGAGATTGATTCCATTTGGAAAATATCTTATACGCGAATCTCCAATACCAACCACAACTGGTTCTGCAGATTTATCAGGGTCATTATCACAAATGACAATATAAAAGTCTGAATGTTCCTGCCTTAGCAGCAAGCGAATTTGCTGCTCCAACATAGCAGGGCGCTTAAAAGTACTAATGCAAAAGCTGACCCATGCGTCGCGTCCAGACACCTGCCCATCAATCATTTCACACGTTTTAAATATCCTTTTGGAGCGACACTAATTAGAAGCTTATTATCGATCTCTTCATCAATAATAAAGTCATCATTGCCTTGCAGGAAGGCTTGCGTAGCGGTCATGGGATTATTCCCGATACTCCAAGGCCGCTTGTGACCCGGCATGTAGTTGTCTGGCAAGTTCTCCACAATTGTGTCAAATACAACCACATAAGAACCTACGCTAACCAGCGGAGCGTATGCTTCCAGTTCAGCCAAAACATGTTGATGTGTGTGATTTGAATCAAGAACGACCAGTATTCGGCTTTTTCTTTCCGAGTGCTTACGAACGGTGGAAATAATATCCTCATCGACTGATGAGCCTTGTATCATCGTAATACGTTTGAACATTGGGTGCTGCTCGATCTCTCTACGATTGTGATCTCTGATGTCGATATCAATACCTAATATTTCACCCTGACCAATTAGTTCAAGCATAGATGCGTAGAAAATCAGCGACCCTCCATGTGCAATACCTGTTTCTATGATTAAATCAGGTTTGACGCTCCAAATTATTTCCTGCATTGCTACAATGTCCTGCGGATACTGTATTATCGGCCGACCCATCCAGCTAAAATTATATGAATACTGAGCTTTATTTGACGCGACATTGAAGTCACTTGCAGCCTTAGTCAGCTCGGAATTTTCACCATTGCCTTTCAACCGCATGGTTCGTTCTTCGTTGAATACCTCGATTGGATTGTTAGCCATTTTTATAGTATTGAATTCAATTTTTCAGTATCTCCCCAAAAATTTCTCGGCTCAATGTCCGAGTAGGGATAATAACCCAGATTCAGCTTGATATGCTTCCCTATTCCACTTAAGTACATCTCTACGATTCCCCGAACGCTTATGGGTTTTCCGCTGC
Organism: Bacteroidota bacterium; assembly: GCA_023430465.1. Classification (GTDB taxonomy): domain Bacteria; phylum Bacteroidota; class Bacteroidia; order Chitinophagales; family Chitinophagaceae; genus JAEZAM01. The sequence goes on from JAEZAM010000015.1 coordinate 24,462, forward strand.
AACAATTTACAATTCCCACGCCTGCGTCCCTCGTCAAGATTTTATGAATGTAAGCAACGGCTGTTTCAACCGGCAAGTAATCCCTAAGCTGATCACCGGGACTCATATTGAACTCCTCTTCACCGGCCGCAAGCGCTGATTTCAGCTGCGAAAATAGTGATTTTGGGTGCTGCCCCTCACCATATAGATAAAACAACCTGAGCCAATTCAGCTCCACAATATACTCTCTTGCTAAAGTCTCGAGAAATATTCTAAGCTCATTTTTTGCTATAGCATAGTTGTTTGTGGGTTTAGCTGGCATATCTTCTGACAAACACCCTTCCCTCATCCCGTATTCAAAACAAGTACCCGTGACCGTTACCCGACGCAGACCGCCCGTGATAAGATTCTGCAAAAAGGCTCTTTGTGCGGGAAGGGCATTTGTCACATGAAACTCGGCCATGTAGTTCGGCAACCCCTCCCAGGCCAGATGGACCAAAATATCCGGGCTTTCAAAAAAATGAAAGAGATTGGTGATAGATGTGTCAGTAAGGTCAAATGGCTTATATATAACAGCTGAAAACCAGGAACAACGTTTTGCCCTTTCCTTATCACGGGAAGTGGCTATCACCTGATGCCCGCTCCGCAGCAACTCATTAATGAGATGGTTGCCCAGAAAGCCCGTAGCTCCCGTTACCAGCACTCGTGCCATTAGAAAATAGTTAATTGAGGTATTGCCACCACAAATAACCCACCCCAATCACGCACATAATTTAATTGCTGCATTACTTCCTCCTTTATGTTCCATGGAAAAATAATGATGTAGTCGGGCTGATTCTCTCTTAGTCGTTCTTCGTTCACTACCGGTATGTGACTGCCTGGCAAGTATTTTCCTTGCTTATGCGGATTAGCATCTACAACAAAGTCTATCAGATCTGGCTTAATCCCGCAATAGTTGAGGAGGGTGTTCCCTTTAGCGGCCGCACCATAGGCGGCAACCTTTTTCCCATCTCTTCTTTGATCGAGCAAAAATCTTAAAAATTCGGTCTTTATATGCAGGGCCTTCTCCCCAAATCCTCTGTAATAACTCATGGTGCGCATCCCCGCTTCATCTTCACGCCGCAACATCGTGGTCACAGAGTCAAGCGTCTCACGATCGGTATCTTCCTCATTGCAGGCATAGATACGCAACGATCCACCATGCGTTGCTAATTCTTCCACATCAAACATCCGTAATCCGGCGGTCCGGAAAATTTCGTTTACTGTGCCAAATGACAAATAGGAAAAATGCTCGTGATAAATCGTATCAAACTGGTTATTCCCGACGAGTTGCATCAGATGCGGAAACTCCATTGTAATTATGCCTCTGTCGCTTAGCAAAATTTTCATGGCTTTAGTGAAATCGACAATATCAGGGACATGAGCCAGGACATTATTTCCGAGTAACAGGTCAGCCCGAACACCCTTTGACCGAAGGTCGGTGGCCAACCTGGTGCCAAAAAAATCCACGACAGTTTCAATCCCTTTCCCTTGCGCCACCGCCGCGGTATTCGCTGTGGGTTCGATTCCCAGTACCGGGACACCGCGTTCGGCAAAGTATTGCAGCAGGTAACCATCATTCGACGCTATTTCAACCACTTTAGATTTGCTACTAAATGCAAATCTGTCAATCATCACCCCCGTATAATTTTTTGCATGCTTCAGCCAGCTGGATGAATAAGAACTGAAATAGACATATGAATCATCGAAAATGGCATCTGATTTTTTAAATTCATCAACTTGGACAAGCCTGCAGTTTGGACAGGTAAATACCTTCAGCGGAAAATACTCCTCAGGTTCCTGCAATTGCTCCCTGGTGAGAAATGAGTTCGAGGGCGGAGAATTGAAAAGATCAATAAAAACGTCAGAGAGTGATGTGTGACAAAATCTGCAGTGCATAAGTAATTTTAAATTCCAATAAATTCGGGTGTCAGGTAGGTGTGTTCAAGGTCACGCCGGGAAATTTCACTAACCGGAAGCGGCCAATCGATACCAAGCATGTGGTCATCAAAGCGGAGTCCTCCTTCAGCGCCGGGGTGATAGGCTTCCGAATGGTGATAAATCAATTCGGCATTGTCAGTCAGGGTTTGAAAGCCATGAGCAAATCCTTCAGGTATGTAGATCATCTCCCGACCTTGGGCTGTCAGATTAACTGAGGTCCATTTCAGAAATGTCGGAGACCCCTTTCTGATGTCTACCACGACGTCCAATACCTCGCCAGCTATGCATCGTACCAGCTTTATTTCTTCAAACGGCGGGCGCTGGAAGTGCAATCCGCGCAAGGCTCCTTTTTTGATCGTAAAAGAATGGTTGAGCTGCACCCAATCACTGTTGTGGCCGATAACCTTAAATTCCTCGCGGCTATATGTACGGGCAAACCATCCGCGCTCGTCGAAATGAGGTTCCAGGCGAATAAGGTAGGCCCCTTTTAATGACAACGGCTCGAATTTCATTTTATAGCCAGATAAGAAATGATTTGGTCGTAGGTAAATTGTTCTTTTTTTCCGTCAGGTTGCCTGTACCACTGTATTGTCCAATCGATCGCAGATGTTGCATCAAGCTTCGGTTCCCAATTAAGTTCTTGCCTGCTCTTACTGATATCCAGCTTCAATAATTGCGCTTCATGCACGCCATTTCCAGCGGACCCGAAATCAAGGTTGCCGCTACCCCAGCACGCTAATGCAAGATCAGCCAGTTCCTTAACAGTGAGGTGATCTTCCATATGCGGCCCGAAATTGTATGCCGTTGAATAACGCGCAGGATCATCGTTTAGATGAGTCCCCAACAACAGATATCCCCCAAGCGGTTCCAGCACATGCTGCCAGGGGCGTACAGAGCGCGGATTCCTGATCGATACCGGCCTGTCTCCCATCAGGGACCGGATAATATCAGGTATGATGCGATTTTCACTCCAATCACCACCGCCAATTACATTTCCGGCACGGGCAGAGGCAAGCCCTTTGGGTATAGCGCTATTTTCAAATTGAAAAAATGAATCCCGAAAAGATGACACCACTAATTCCGTACAGGCCTTACTGGCACTATATGGATCAAATCCGCCAAGCCGGTCACCTTCTTTATATAACGTACCGTCCTCCTTATTCAGGTAAACCTTATCGGTAGTAATTATGACACACGTACACGGTGTTACCAGAGCATGCAGCGCTTCCAGCAAATTGGCCGTTCCCGTAACATTTACGTCAAATGTTTCTGCAGGTATCTGGTATGATCGGATGACAAGCGGCTGGGCGGCAAGATGGTAGATGTAATCGGGCTGGAATGACACGATCGCATCCTTCAATCTCTCCTTATCACGGATATCGGCTTCAATCCTCTCCATCCCTTCGAAGGAGAACAGTTCATGAAATGGCTTGGAAGCCGTTGGTGCGAGCGAATAACCCTTCACCGTTGCACCGAGATACCGTAGCATCGCGGTCAACCATGTACCCTTGAAGCCTGTATGCCCCGTCAGGAACACCTTTTTGTTTTTATAATAGGTATGCAACCGCTCTTTCATCACCAGATCTTCCATTTTGCGGAATTTGTCTCCCAAAGGTTTTCAAGCTCGATCTTATCACGGAGTGCGTCCATGCATTTCCAAAAGCCATAATGACGGTAAGCACTTAGCTGCTTGTCCGCTGTAAGCCTTTCAAGGGGTTGATCTTCCCACATCTGGTGCTGAACGTTCCCGTCCAGATAATCGAAAACCTCAGGCTTTAGCACGAAAAAACCGGCATTAATCCATTTGCTTTCATCCTTTGCTTTCTCACGGAAGGAAATTACCTCACCGTCCGCCGCCAAATCCATACCGCCGAATCGTGCATCGAGCTGCACAGCTGTTACAGTTGCAATTTTCCCCGAGGCTCTATGATGTGCAATAAGGCTTGTAATGTCGATATCGCTCACCCCGTCTCCATAGGTCAGCATAAAGTCTTCATCGCCTACATATTTGCGAATTGCTTTGAGACGACCAGCTGTCTTTGTTTCCAACCCGGTATCGACCAGGGTCACCTTAAATGACTCCGACTTGCTATTAAGAATATCGAAAGAATTTTTGCCCAGATCGATAGTGACATCCGAGTTGTGCATGTAGTAGTTCATGAAATACTCCTTAATCACATACCCTTTATAACCCAGACAAACGATAAATTCGTTATGGCCATGCTTCTCATACATCTTCATAATATGCCATAAGATCGGCTTACCGCCAATCTCAACCATCGGCTTAGGTCGAACGTCGGTCTCCTCAGAAATCCGGGTTCCGAGCCCGCCCGCAAAAATTACTACCTTCATATTACCTAAATTGCGCAAAAATACCGTTTATACCAACACCGCAGTTGCCGTCCGCAAAATAGTCCACTTGGAGTAAATATTTGAATTTGAAGCCATTAAGCTTTATCATCATCACCTATAACCGTCCAGACGATATGCTCGAGTTGGCAAAGAACATTGCTCAACTGGATCAGGCGACCGGGTTGCTGGAAGAGGTAGTCATTTTAAACAACGCCTCCACAACCAACTATGATTCGCTGAAACAATACATTTCAACGAGACCCGACATTCCCTTCAAATACTTCGACGCGCCCTCCAACCTCGGTGTGGCCCGGGGAAGGAACTACGCTCTTGCCAGGGGCTCCGCTCCTTATGTAATCATGCTGGACGATGATGCTGTGTTGCAAAATAAGAACGCGCTCGTAAATCTGATGGAAGAGTTCAATAGAAAATGTGCTGAACGGCCTGTAGCCATTATATCATTCAAGGTGCTTTACTATGATTCCCTGGCAATGCAGGAAAATGCTTTGCCGCATAAACGTTACAAACATTTCAAGGACAAATCATATTTCGAAACGTATTACTATGCCGGAGGTGCTCACGCAGTTAAGCGCTCTGTCATGGACCAGGTGGGCTCCTACCCCCCCGATTTTTTTTATGGTATGGAGGAATATGATCTTGGCTATCGTATCATCGACGC
>JAEZAM010000062.1 GCA_023430465.1 Bacteroidota bacterium
GAAATGGGCAGCCTTGTTGAACATCCGGCCGTTGTCGTTCTCATCAAAAATTGGAAGATCATTGAAAATGGTGGCATTAAGCCCAACGTGTACCACCAGGAAACTGATCAGGAAAAGACCAGACAGACTCATCACCAGTTTTTTCCCTACAGAAGAAGTTAAAAAGTCAGACCATTTCATCAGTAATCTTTTAGATCATTTTATGCAAATGAAAGACAGCTTCATCATATTTCATAACATGGGGAGGGAAATGAATATGGAGTGGTCGGTTCATAAGCAAACGGAGGAAGGTGAAATATTTTTGCAAAAATAATATCGGAACCCCAGAATGATGGAAAAACTTTTATCTCTCCTCTCCTTCCTTTCCTCCCGATCACACACCTATAAAACCCGGCGATCGCATTATTTCAGTCAAGCCTTGAAAGCTGCTCTGCATCTATCTTTTTGAATAAATGATAGGGCTTGTAAGTACGCCAGTTGTCCAGTTCCACCAGTTCTATGTACCGGTTCAGACGGGCGTGTTTAAAATCATACTGTGTTTGCGGGGGCATATTTAAACAAACGACCCAGCCATTCTCATCAGACAGTTCTTCATATAATTCTTCATAGTAATCGGCATCGCTGCTGTGAAAATTGAGGACGTTTTCCGCAATAAGAATGATCTTATTGATCCCTTCATACGTGAATTTTTCCAGCACGTCCCGCTTCAGGGTCATCATATCATTCTCGATCGCATCGTTCCATTCACCAAGCAGCTCAATGATGCAGTAGCGTTCTTCGTAGTCGGCGATCAGCACCTTCAGATACAGCGTACGGCTGCCAAACTCATCCCATTGCGGATGGATATAATAATTGTAGACGGTCTGGGAAAATTCAAACTCGGAATAGGCCCGCCCGTAAAATGGCGAGAGAGCATCTTCTTCACTTACATATATATGGCGCCAATTGTAAAATGGTTCGATCGTATGCATCAGGTTTCTCCTTCTGCAAAGATACGGCCTGATTTATTTTTGATGAGCCTTCAGCGTGAGCGGGAAAGCAAAAATTCCTTAAAATGGCCGTAGCCCGGAGACAATTTTTCAGCCTGCTTTTCCCGGTCCATCAGATACCGAATTTGTGTAGGGATCTCGGGTTGTTTGCCTGTTGCCGTTGCCACTGGTTCCGGGAACTTAACCGGGTGGGCAGTTTCAAGAATGATCCCCTTCCCTCCTTCCGCCTGCCTGTATGCTGACAAAGCCAAAGAAGCCACTGCACCATGTGGGTCGAGCAGGTAATTGTATTCCTTGTAAACCCGGCTGATCTCCTCCAGTGTCTGCTCATCGGTGAAACTGAAAGCCGAAAGGCCTTCCTTTAACAGCGGATATTGCTGGCGGAATAATTCAAGTATACGTACAAAGTTGCTGGGGTCGCCTACATCCATGGCATTGCTGATAGTAGGTATGGCAGGGCGTGACCGGTAGGTGCCGGTCTCAAGGAACTCGGGCACAACATTATTGGCATTGCAACCCGCTACAAAATGCCTGGCCGGCAAACCTGTCACATGGGCCAGCAAACCTGCACAGATATTGCCAAAATTACCACTGGGAACTACAAACACGGGTGGCTGCGACTTTTCCGGCCACTGTTTCCATGCGAGAAAATAATATAGTTGCTGAGGCAGCCAACGGGCTACGTTGATGGAATTGGCAGAAGTGAGAAAAAGTGAAGCGGTCAGTTCCTCATCATTGAATGCCTGTTTCACCAGGCGCTGGCAATCATCAAAATCACCCGTAATCTCGATAGCTGTAATATTTTGCCCTGCCGTGGTCAGTTGCTTTTCCTGTACAGGACTCACTTTTCCCGAAGGATAAAGGATCACGACGTCTACACCATCCACACCAAGAAAGCCACTGGCAACCGCTCCGCCAGTATCTCCTGATGTAGCAACAAGTACGGTCACCTTCCTGCTCTCATTCCGCAGAAAATAACCCAGGCAACGACTCATAAATCGCGCGCCCACATCCTTGAAAGCGAGTGTAGGCCCATGAAACAGTTCCAGGGAATACATCGATTCGCTGACGTGTACAAGGGGTATGGGAAACGACAAAGTTTGCTGGATGATGTCACGCAACACCGGCTCAGGAAGATCGTTACCCGTATACGGCTGCATGATCTGGATCCCCATCTCCACTTCGTCCATCCTGCCGAATTGATCGATCTGTTGTGCATTGAAAGCAGGCAGCGAGCCCGGAAAATATAGTCCCTTGTCAGGTGCCTGTCCCTGGATGGTTGCGTCGCGGAAACTGACTTCCGGCGATTGCCGGTTTGTGCTAAAGTATTTCAACTGATGATGTTTAAGGTTGATGTCAGGGAATCACCTCGACACCTTTTTTGTTAATGGTAGTTACGTATGTATGATGCTCGAGCCCGATGTGGACGTACACGTCCCGCATGACAGATTCAACCTCTGTTGCGGACTGCTTATCCCGGCACAGCATGAAGATGGATGGTCCTGAGCCCGAGATGCCACCGCCCAGTGCGCCGGCCTCACGGCAACGTTTCTTCACTTCATCAAAGCCCGGGATGAGGATGCTTCGAACCGGTTCGATGATGACATCTTCGAGTGAGCGACCGATGAGGTCAAGATCATTCTTCAACAGGCCCGTGACCAGTCCCGCGATGTTCCCCCATTGCCGGATAGCATCTTTGAGCAATACCTGTTGCCGGAGTATCTGCCGGGCGTCAGATGTACGCACTTCTATTTGTGGATGCACCACTGCTACATACAGATCAGGGGAAGGAATGCTGATAATATCAAGCGGGTGAATGCTGCGGATCAGCGTAACCCCACCCATGATACAAGGTGCAATGTTATCTGCATGCTTCACGCCGGAGGCCAGCTTTTCTCCCAGCATGGCTAGTTGGATCAGCTCATCGTTATTGAATGGAAGCCCCAGCAACTGGTTGGCAGCCACGGCGGCACCTGCTGCACTCGCGGCGCTGGAACCGATCCCGCTGCCGGGCATGATGCGCTTTTCCATTTCTATCGTAATTCCCCGCTTTACGCCTGCTTTTTCCAAAGCCGCAAGGAGAACGACCCCTGCTACATTTTTTTGGGGATCAGTTGGCAGATCATAGTCATCCCGGTTGATGATCCTTACACCCGGCTCGTCAGTGAGCCAGGCCTCGAGCACATCGTAGGGTTCGTGCAGGGCAAGTCCGAGAATATCGAAGCCGCATACGAGGTTGGCAACTGTGCCGGGAGATTTTAGCTTTATTCTTTCCATGTTAATTTCTGCTTACGCGCATGATATCGGCAAATACGCCACTTGCAGTAACCTCTGCACCAGCACCCGCACCTTTCACCACCAGCGGCTGCTCGGGATACCTGTCTGTATAAAATAGAACAACATTGTCTTTCCCATACAGGTGATACAGGTTATGCGCTGGATCGATGTGTTGCAAGCCTACGGCCGCTTTGCCATCGTGATATGACGCTACAAATTTCAATTTGCAGCCGGCTGCGCGGGCATTTTCATACAACCGGCGAAAATGATCTTCTTCCTTATGCATCGCTTTGTAAAAATCTTCTACACTCCCGGTCATGCACGAGGAAGGCATGAAGCTTTCATTGATAATATCTCCCATCTCCAGTTGCTGGCCAGCCTCTCGCGCAAGGATCATGATCTTCCTCATCACATCAGTTCCGCTAAGGTCAAGACGCGGATCGGGTTCGGTATAACCTTCCTCCTGGGCCTGCCTCACCACATCGGAGAATGGTCTGCTTGCGTCATAATTATTGAATACAAAATTCAGGGTGCCGCTCAAAACAGCCTCCATGCGATGAACCCGGTCACCGGTTCTCACCAGGTCATTCAACGTTGCAATCACCGGCAATCCGGCGCCGACATTGGTTTCGAACAGGAACTGGGTATTGTATTCACGGGCGGTATCACGCAGCCGGAGATAATTTTCATAAGCTGATGATGCCGCGATCTTGTTGCAGGCCACTACTGCAATACTTTTCTGAAGCAGGTTTAAATATACGTCGGCCACGGCCTCACTGGCGGTGATGTCAACGAATATCGAGTTCCGCAGGTTCTTTGCAGCTATTTCATTGACAAACTTTTGAAGATCAGCAGCCGGAGCCTCCTGGAGTTTATCCTGCCATTGGTTAAGGTTGATGCCATCTTCGTTGATGAGCATTTGACGGCTGTTGCTCAGGCCAACCACCCGTACCTGAAGCTTGAGATGCGTTTGGAGAAACTCAGCCTGTTGCTGCAACTGGGCCAGCAGCTTCGCGCCGACATTACCTGTTCCTACCACATACAGGTTGATCTGCTTGAAGGTTGTTTCAAAAAACTCTTCATGCAACACATTTATCGCCTTGCGGACGTCACGGGTTGCGATCACGGCAGAGATATTCTTTTCCGAGGAGCCCTGTGCGATCGCCCGGATATTGACACCATTTCGGCCCATGGCGCTGAACATGCGACCGCTTATCCCCGGGTGACTTTTCATTTGTTCACCTACAAGAGCTACGATGGAAAGATCGGTCTCTACAAGCAAGGGCTCTACTTTTCCCAAAGCAATCTCATTGGCAAATGCAGTATCTACTGTCAGCTTTGCCCGCACCGCATGTGCTGCATCTATTCCGACACAGATGGAGTGCTCGGATGAACTCTGTGTGATCAGGATAACATTTATCTTTTCAGCGCTGAGCGCTTCGAACAGGCGTTTAGAAAAACCGGGGATACCCACCATTCCACTTCCTTCCAGGCTTATCAGTGCGATGGCATTAATGCTCGAAATACCTGACACGATGTTTCCGGAAGAGCGGTGGTTGTTTTCCCCAACGTAACGTGTGATCACCGTACCATGATCTGCCGGGGCAAATGTATTTTTTATCCATACGGGTATGTCACGACCCATCACTGGCTGGATGGTGGGTGGATAGATCACTTTTGCGCCAAAATGGGAAAGCTCCATTGCTTCCTGGTAAGAGATGCCGGGGATAATGCGGGCGTTAGCCGTTAATCTGGGATCAGCCGTCATCATACCGCTGACATCTGTCCATATTTCCAACTGGCTTGCATTGCAGGCCGCAGCCAGAATGGCAGCAGTATAGTCAGAACCACCGCGACCGAGTGTTGTAGTGACCCCGTGCCTGTCTGCCGCAATAAACCCAGGTACCAGGTAAAGTGATGACTTTGTTTCCGCCAGCCAATCATTAATGCGTACATCCGTCGCTTCAAAGTCCACTTCTGCCGCTGTGAAAGCAGAATTAGTGACGATCAGCTCACGTGCATCTTTCCATGAAACTTCCACTCCGCCCGCGCGGAAGGCTGCAGCAATGATCTGGCTTGACAGCCATTCTCCGTAACTCGCGATGCGATCACGCGAGCGTGGGGTAAGTTCCCCTAGAAGAAAGATGCCGTTGCAGATGTCCTCTATCTCATTGCAGCATTTTTTTACGAGGCTCAGTAGTTGGCTTTGCGTTGCAACGGGCAGCAATGCCTTTACGGTTTCCATATGCCTTGATTCAACCGTGGCGAGTTTTTCCTTGTAATCTTCAACGCCGTCAGCGGCCATGGATGCTGATTGCAGAAGAAGATCCGTTATTCCGCCGAGTGCGGAAACTACAACAATGGTGCTGTCTTTGGCAGCGGCAGCGGCGGAGATGGATATGACTTTACTGATATTTTGGGCGTTGGCAACAGAGGTGCCCCCGAATTTTAGTACCTGCATGAAATGTATAAATTGAATCCCGAAAGTGAATTTGTGTTCCTTGAAGAGTAGCCTGGCTCAGGCCCTGGGGTGATATGGTTAATACAATCCGCTTCAGCGGATCGTAATAATCGTTGTAATGGTGGAAGAAAAAACAGCCGTTACTGCGGGCCGGGAGGCTGCAGCGGAGATAGCATTGATATGAAATAGACTGTTTGTCACCTGTTGAGGTGCACAATATAACAACAAAATATGAAACTGCCTTATTTGTCTACAGATTCTGTAGCCTTTTTAACGGAGCCATATTTAAGCAGCAGCTCTTTTGCTGCTTCGTAGTCCTTGTTTTGCAGCTTTTCCATCAGCATGCGTACCCCGCGATCGATGATCTTGTCGTTGGTGAGTTGCATGTTGACCATCTTGTTATCCTCTACCCTGCCAAGCTGGATCATGGCGGAAGTGGAGATCATGTTGAGCACAAGCTTCTGCGCGGTGCCGCTTTTCATGCGGGTGCTGCCCGTCACGAATTCGGGACCAACGATTACCTCGATGGGGAAGTCAGCCGCCTTGCTGACAGGTGAGTCCGGGTTGCAGGAGATGCTGCCGGTTATGATATTGTGCTTGCGGCAGGCCTCGAGCGCGGCGATCACATAGGGAGTGGTGCCACTGGCGGCTATACCGATCACAACATCTTTTTCACTCACGTTATGCTGCTGCAGGTCTTTCCATCCCTGCTCCGTATCATCTTCCGCATATTCGACAGCCGTTGTTACTGCTTTATCGCCTCCGGCAATGACTGCAATGACAAGGCCGTACGGAACACCGAAAGTAGGCGGGCATTCGCTGGCATCCACCACCGCCAGACGACCGGAGGTACCGGCACCGATATAGAACAGCCGGCCACCCATCAGCATTTTGTCGGTAATCGCTTCGACCAGCTTTTCAATCTGAGGGATCGCTTTTTCAACGGCAGCAGGAACTGCCTGGTCTTCCTTATTTATATTGACGAGCAACTCATTGATGCTCATTTTTTCGAGATGACGATATGTACTAGCCTGTTCTGTGATCTTTTGGAATGCCATGCTCCCTTTTTTTGTTAACTGTGATACTCGATCAGTCCGACCATTGGTTTCTTCAGCACTTTCCCCAGGTCGAACTCGTAACTGTCGCAAAGATGCTGAAGTACATCTTTAAATCCAAAGGCGACACTGCCGGCAAAGTTCACGGGTAAGCTCCATATTTCCCTGTATTTGCACAAATGATTAAAGAAAAAGTCATTAAGCCCGTCTTCGATGATATTTTCGATCATGTAGTGACCGCGGTTTTCTGCAAGAAATCCTGTAAACCCCGCCAGGTAACGGTTTGCCAAGGGTTTACGATAAATATTTTCCAGTATTTCAGCGGTGGTGGTCGTATATGTAAGATCGAAACGGCCCCTCAGCTCATCGTCGAAGGTGCCGTATAGATAATATTGCAGCACTTTTTTGCCCAAATAAGCACCGCTGCCTTCATCACCCAGGACGTAGCCCAGCCCCGGGCTGTTCTTTACGATCCGCTTGCCATTGTAGTAACATGAATTCGATCCGGTACCGAGGATGCAGGCAATTCCTTTTTCCTCCCCGCACAAGGCGCGGGCGGCAGCCATGAGGTCATGTGTGACTTCGATGTATGATCCGGGAAAGATTTTTTTCAGGGCCTTTTTCAGCATTTTAACGTTGGCAGGGTTGGCACAACCTGTACCATAATAATAGATCTCATCCACGGCCGTCGTCTTGATCCTGGGGAGAAGTTCGGTGCGAAGTAATTCCACTACCTGGCTCTCATCGAGAAAATAAGGACTGATGCCCTGCGTAATGACTGTTTTTGATTTCCCGTTGCCCGAAAGATTCCATTCTGATTTTGTAGCGCCGCAATCGGCTATGAGTTTTACAGAAGGCATTATACGGTTTTAGTGTTTCGTCCTTTAATTTATCAACTCCCGGCACCTGACGCTGATGCGGCGGGGACCAATGGTATTTATGCAAATGATAAACTATGAACTTTTATCTATTTTGCGTCAAATTACGTCAAAGTTAGATGATGGGAAACAAAAAATTACAGGTGTGGTTGCCGCTATTATTTTCGATTGTGATGATCATTGGAATGTTTTTCGGCTATAAACTCAATAAAGGAACATCAAAAGGCTTTTTTAAAACAAGCAATACTTCTTCACTCCAGGAAGCGCTCGACCTGATCAGGATGAAATATGTGGACAAGGTCAACCTTGATTCACTGCAGTCCGGCGCCATCCAGGAGATGATGACAAAACTCGACCCGCATTCGGTATACTTCCCTCCTGTTGAGCTCAAACAGGCGATCGAAGACCTTGCAGGCAATTTTGATGGCATTGGAGTTGAGTTCAACGTATTTGATGACACGGTCAATATCGTATACGTTGTTCCCGGTGGTCCGAGCGACCAGGCAGGAATGCAAATCGGTGATAAACTTATTTCGGTAAATGATTCAACGCTTATCGGGAAAACTGTCACCACCGCAAAGATCAAGGAGTATATACGCGGCGAGAGCGGATCGGTTGCAAATATCCGCATCCTCCGCGGCACGTCAATGATGAACGTGGCTGTAAAGCGGGGCAATATACCAGTGTCATCTGTTGATGCTGCCTATATGATCAACCCGGTGACCGGTTATATAAAACTGAATAAGTTTACGCAAAACAGTTATGCAGAATTCATGCAAAGTCTTGAAGCCTTGCAAAAGCAGGGAATGAAGGAATTGATCTTCGATCTCCGTGGTAATGGCGGTGGCTTCATGAACCAGGCTTTTGAGATGGCAGATGAATTTCTGGACGGGGACAAACTGGTGGTTTATACCGAAGGAACAAACAGCAAGAAAAAAGAATACCGCTGCAAGCGACCCGGCCTGTTTGAGAAAGGTAAGCTGACGATCCTGCTCGATGAACTTTCAGCAAGTGCGAGCGAAGTACTGGCAGGAGCATTGCAGGACTGGTGCCGCGCCACCATCATTGGTCGGCGGAGCTTTGGCAAGGGGCTGGTGCAGGAGCAATACCCGTTGAGTGATGGCTCTGCGATCCGCCTTACCGTAGCAAGATATTATACACCACAGGGCCGAAGCATACAGCGCTCGTACAAAGACGGCAAGAAAGTTTACATGGATGAGATATGGGACAGGTATAACAATGGTGAAGTGTTGTATGCAGATTCCAACAAGATCATGAACGACCAGGTGTTCCGCACGTCCTGTGGCGATACCGTTTATGGTGGTGGTGGTATAATGCCGGATGTATTTGTACCAATCGACACAGCGGGTTATCCGGCTGCGGTGAACCGGATTTTTCTCAATGGCAGCTTCAACAGTTTTGTGTACCGTTACTATTTGAAAAACAAAGCCCGCATCGATCAATACAAATCGGCAGATGATTATGCAAAGCGGTTTGATATGCAGGATGACATGTGGAATGAATTTGTGCGGTATTCCTCTGCTGATTCAATCGGACTCGGCGCAGTAAGTGCAAATCAGAAACAGTCGCTGCAGCGCAGGCTGGAAGCCTACCTGGGACGGTTCAGATGGCGGAATAACGGCTACTACCAGGTGTTGAATGCGACAGACCCGATGATCATTAGGGCGCTCCAATGAAGTCAAAAGTGAAATCTTGATTCTTCACTTTTGACTTTTCAGTTTTAACTTTTGAATTAAACCTACTCATTCACCTGGAAACCTTTCCGCTTATTCGCCAGGTACCTGTCCAACAGGAACATGCCCAGGACCAGGTTGACCATCATGAAAATATTCACCAGCGTGTTATTGAAGAATTTGCTGTAGTCGACTGCTGCAAAATCAACCGGCAACTTGCTGTCACCACCCGATGTCCATTCAATCTGGCCCACACCGTAGATGATGAACCCGAGGATCATGGTAATGAAAAAGATGGCAAGACCGCGGATCACATTATTGTTGATATAAGATTTTGTTGCTGGCGCAATGTGCAGGCGCGCGATCTGATCCATGACATTTTTTGTGAAGCGCATGGATGGTTCCTCGAGTTCAGACTCCTGCATGAGTTGCTGGAAGCCAAGCAGCTCTTCGTATTTCAGTTTCCATGCAGCCTGGGTGGCGATCAACTGGCTGATCACATCCGCTTCCGTGGGTGTGGCAAGGCCATCGATGTATTCCCATAAGCGGGCTTCCTGTTCATCCATCCCCATGGGGGAATTCTCAAGCGGGTTCATACTACCTCCTTTGTTATTTACAGATCATTTACTTCTGCAGCAAAATGTTTTTCCATCACTTCTTTCAGCCGGGTTCTGGCGCGGTGGAGCCTGACCTTGGCGGTGTTCGGTTCAATATTCAGTGCCCGTGCGATCTCATCAAGACTCTGTTCAGCTTTATAAAAAAGCGTGATAATGGCACTGTCGTCAGCGTTGAGCAGACCGATGGCTTTTGTGACCATGGCGATCCTGGACTTTTGCTCCACCTGGTTTGCATTCATTCCCGAATCCTGGTTTTCTGCGGCTTCAAAGACCCGCTCGTTATCCAGAGAGTGAACTTCCAGCCGTTTCTTTCGCAGGAAGGTGATGCAAGTAGTGTTCACGATGGTGTAAAGCCACGTACTGAATTTTGAAGCACCCCGAAAATCCGCCAGGGCCCTGAACGCTTTTACAAATATATCCTGGGCGACCTCCTCTGCATCTTCCCTGTTTTTGGTGAACCGCAGGGCAATGGTAAATACATAGTTCCGATAGCGATCGACCAGCAGGCCGTATGCCTCCTGTTCGCCGCTTAGAACTCTGTTAATGATCTCATTATCATTCGGTCCGATCGACATTCATGTTATATGACTACACGTGTGCAGCGGAGGTTACAGGAAAGTTGGTGAAAATTTTCCATGGCAAAGGTGAACATTTTTTAGTTTTTCCGGGAAATCCTGTAACCGGTCCGTAAGAGCGGTAGTCATAGTAGTTGTAAACCGGTTTATGAAAAAGTTCCTGAAACGTGTAACCTGGATTTCCGGGCAGTAGTCTTAGAGAACAAGAAAACAACTTAATAACTATAAATTTGATGTTATGCCAGCTACCGCAGCTTTATTTTTGATCGTGATGTTCGTGAGCTTTTTTGCCTGCATCTTCGGTATCCACTACCTGAATACCCGCCGCAATCTCGCGATGATAGAGAAGGGAATGAATCCAAAGGATATCATCCACCGTCCCGCTCCTTATAAGAATTTGAAATGGGCCTTGTTGCTGATCGGCTCCGGCGCCGGATTATTTATGGCGTACGTGCTAGACAACTATGTGCTCATCAATCCGAATCATCATTTTGGACCAGACCGCAATGTACCTATCTATTTTGCCCTGATAGCAATCGGAGGCGGTCTTGGTCTCTTTGGTTCCTACAAGATGGAAAAGAAATGGTGGGATGAGAAGCAGAGCCAGCGTACCGCAGCGGTCTGATTCCCGGGCGAGGCTGAGGTTAAGGTTAAGGTTGAGGCTGAGCAGTCAGGCTTGATCTTAACCTTGTCCTTTTAAAACTTAAAACTCAAAAGTTAAAACTAAAAACTCAAACAGCACTCTACTTCAACCTCAACCACAGCCTCAACTACGTTTAGTTTCTCAATCTGCATTTCCAGGAATGAATTCCTGGCCATTAAAATGCCCGACTGGCGGGCTAAAGCCCTTGTCGGGGGCAAACAATTATTGCCGCCGCCTTTCCAGATCGAACAATACCTCAACCTCAGCCTCAACCTCAACAATAACATCAACCTCCGTACCTTCGCGATCATAAACGTTTGTATGGACATCAAGAATAATATACTCGAAACCATCGGCAATACCCCCCTGATCAGGCTCAATAAAATCACCAGTCATCTCCCGGCAACCGTACTGGCGAAAGTAGACTACTTCAATCCCGGCAATTCAGTGAAGGACCGCATGGCTTTGAAGATGGTGGAAGTGGCGGAACAGGAGGGCAAACTCAAGCCCGGGGGTACTATTATAGAAGGCACCAGCGGAAATACAGGGATGGGCCTGGCACTGGCCGCCGTGGTGAAAGGATATAAATGCATTTTCGTTACAACTGATAAGCAATCCAAGGAAAAGGCGGACATCCTCAAGGCCGTTGGTGCCGAAGTGATCGTATGCCCTACCAACGTACTACCTGAAGATCCGAGAAGTTATTACAGCGTAGCAGCGCGACTGGCGAAAGAAGTACCCAACTCCTACCACATGAACCAGTACGATAACCTGGCCAACCGCCTGGCACATTACGAAACCACGGGGCCGGAGATCTGGAAACAAACGGACGGACGGATCACCCACCTGGTTTGCACGGCGGGTACCGGTGGAACTATCACTGGAACGGCTCAATACCTCAAAGAGAAAAATCCGAACATCAAAATATGGGCGATCGACGTGTATGGTTCATTGCTGACAAAATATTACCGCACCGGTGAGATCGACATGAACGAAGTACACCCCTACATCAGCGAAGGGTTCGGGGAAGACTTTGTACCGAAGAATTATGACATGAGTGTTATCGATCATTTCGAACAGGTAACGGACAAAGACGGGGCAGTTATGGCACGCAAACTGGCTAAGGAAGAGGGACTGTTCTGCGGATACAGTGCCGGCAGCTGCATCCAGGGCCTTAACCAGGTGGCTGCGATACCCGGCCATCAACTAAAGAAGGATGATGTAGTGGTTTGTATTTTTCATGACCATGGCAGCCGCTATGTGGGAAAAATTTATAACGATCAATGGATGATCGAACGCGGCTTCCTGGATGTAAAGACCTTCAAAGACGTGGTGAGTGCCCGCGGTACCAAACGCCTTATCACCGTAGAGCCGGGCCAGTCTGTGGCAGAAGCGGTTGATCTGATGAAAAAATATGACATCGAGCAGATCCCGGTCATGGAAGACAATCAGCTTCGCGGGTCGATCAGCGAGGGCGGACTTTTCCAGAAGGTTTTCAATAACCCCGAAATCAAAAACAGCAAGGTCGGCGAGGTGCTTGAAGCGCCGCTTCCGGTCGTTGCATTTGACACCCCGGTTGGTAAACTGAGCTCACTGATCAACAAAGAAAATGGCGCGGTTTTAGCTAGTGATGAAGCTGGAAACTACCACATCATTACCAAGTATGATGTGCTCCAGGCCCTCGGCAAATAGCCCAAAGATCCCGATCGATGACCCAAATGAAGTTTGGCAACGATTGCGGAACCTTTTTCTCGTACAATTACGATTTTCCTGCTCGTTGTTGTCACATTGATTTCCTGAACCCTTTACGATCAGGACCGGAATTCCCGTCGTTTTAAAATAGCGCAGAAACGCTCTAGATTGTTAATGTTGCAACAATTATTTTTGTTTCAGAAGTTGATTGATAAGCATTTCAATCATTATCCAGATCCAAGTTCCTTGAAACCAAATGACCGTCCAAAACCCTTTTTTAAAACCCAATCCTTAGAAAGACCAGTTCGAATCCAGTATCAGTCAACTTCTACTTTTTT
>JAEZAM010000092.1 GCA_023430465.1 Bacteroidota bacterium
CCCCTAGGCCCCAGTCCCCAGCACCATTCCACTCACTTCCGCTTCCATCGCCACGCCAGGTACAGCCCCCCGAAGAATAAGAGTCCGGCCATGATACGGAACACGATCTTGTTGCTGGTGCTCTCCCGGTCCGCGCCTTTTTTCAGCAAAGCCTCTGACTGCTGAATATAACTGGTGAGGTAAGGGTAAGATGCGTTGATCTTTTTCACCGCATGGAATTTCTTCAACGCCTTTGCATAGTATCCCTGGTAAAAAAGGTCGAGGCCGGCATTGTAGGTGCTTGTTGCCAGGCTGATGGCAGGTGTTACATTCGCAGAATCCAGGAATTCGCGGATCACCTCAAGCGGAATGGCGAAATTGAAACCGGTTGCGAGACTGCCGGTTTTTTGCTCCAGGCTGCCAAAGGTAGCCAGGCCGATCACATGTCCCCGGTCATCACATACCGGGCTGCCACTGCTGCCGTGCGTGATCACGGCATCCATCTGCACCACCCGCCACCCCCCGATGGATCTTTTTATGGCACTGACGATGCCTGCCGTCAGGGTGGGCTCGATGTTGGTTTCCTTTGCGAGATATGTATTCGATGTCACGGGTTCGGGGTACCCGTATACCAGCACCTGCTCTCCTATTCTTGCGATCGGATCGGCCGAAAGGGTTAACGCCGGCAGTTGGGACACGCTGTCCACCTTGAGGATTGCCACATCCTTGCCCGGCATGGGCTTGCCGCTGAGGATGGTCCTGGCGGGTAACCGCCGGACCCCGCTGGCGCCCTGACCGCCATCCGTTCTGAATTGCACAAAGATCTCCTTGCGGAGATCAAAGAGGATCATATCTGAAACCTGTGAATAGATCAGGCTGTATGCATTATTGAGCATTGAGCGCTGATCATCCGTCAATGTCATTGCCCAGGATGATTCCAGTGCGCGGATGTTTGCTTCTGTTACTTCCTGGAAAGTTGACAGGATGAATTTTCTTCGGATAAATGCGCTGTCCCTGTCGATGATATGCGAGTTGGTAATGAGGTAGCCATCAGCAGTCACAAAGAAACCCGTACCGGCTGAATTGATCCGGTGCTGCTGCCGGTAGTAATCATTTGTGGATACCAGGAAGCGGAATGGGTTCAGGTAAAGCGCTTTTACCACCATGTCCAGCTTTTCTTCCGCACTGAACATGGTACCGGTGGTATCGAGGAGGTTGACGGAATCCACCAATGCCTGGAAACGTCTTTCATTCATCCGGACCTTATTTACATAGACCGTTGCCGAGAACACAGTCTGTACCGCAACCACTCCCGGGGAATTCACGGCATAGTTCTGCTCCGCGCTGATGGGCTGCCCGGATGTCCAGGTGGGAAACATCGTGATGATGAGCCAAAGTATCATCGGGAAAAGGACGTATCCAGGCCGTATAGAATTCTGTCTTATCTCCTGTGAATTGATCAATTCCTGTTCGTTTGTAGTAAATAACCATTTCAATTTACAAAAAGAAGTCGCGCAGCGGAAATACATTGCCCTTAACATAAAAAAAGCACTGTTTTTGTACCTTCAAAAAAAATGGATTGACGATGAAGCACGTATTGCTGATGCTTGGCATTGCTGCCTTGATTGGTTGTAAGAAAAATGAGGCCGCCGATGATGCAAGGGTTATACAGGATGTGGCCTATGGCCCGGACGCACGTCAGAAGATGGACATCTACCTGCCCGCCGGCAGATCGGAAGACAGCACCCCGGTTGTGTTCATGATTCATGGCGGGGCCTGGACGGAAGGTGATAAAGCAGACTTTGTTCCGTACGTCAATGTGCTGCGCCAGCGGCTGCCGGAGTATGCGATTGTAAATATAAATTATCGGCTGGCAGTCAACGGAAGCAACACATTTCCTGCGCAGGAAAATGATGTGAAGGAAGCCCTGAACTTTATTCATGAGCGGCTCGGTGAATATAAGCTTGATGACAGGTTTGCCTTGATTGGGGCAAGTGCAGGGGCCCACCTCGTGATGCTGCAGGCCTATAAACACACAAGCCCTGTGACACCGAGAGCAATTGTATCACTTTTCGGTCCGGGCAATCTGAACTCGCTGTACACTTACCATCCGTTGCTGGCGGCAGCGCTGGTGCAGGTAACCGGTGGCACGCCGGCATCGCATCCGGACGTTTACCAACAAAGCAGCCCACTGAATTTTATCAGTGCCTCGTCACCTCCCACACTCCTTTTCCAGGGAGGCGCTGATCCGGTGGTGCCGCCTGCACAAGCGGTTGAACTGAGGGAAAAACTCGAAGCGGCCGGTGTGGTACATCAATACGTTTATTATCCTGCTGAAGGTCATGGCTGGACGGGCAATCCGTTGAATGATACATTTGATAAGATAGAGGCATTTTTGCGGGGGAACCTTCAATAAGTAAAAATTCAAAACGCAAAACGCAACCTCAACCTTAACCTCAGTCAGAGTCTCTCACATGATACCTCTAGCAGAACGAATACGGCCGGCCACTTTGGACGAACTCGCAGGGCAGGAACACCTCACGGGTAAGGGCAGCATATTACGCAAGGCGATCGACAATGGCCGCATCCCTTCCATGATCCTTTGGGGTCCGCCGGGCACGGGCAAGACCACCATTGCCAATATCATCGCCAACACCCTGAAGGTGCCTTTCTATACACTGAGTGCCATCAGTTCTGGTGTCAAAGATGTTCGGGAAGTGATACAAACTGCAGGAGGCCAGACCGATGCGATCTTATTCATAGATGAAATTCACCGGTTCAACAAGGGCCAGCAGGATGCGCTGCTTGGTGCCGTAGAAAAAGGGGTGGTGACGCTGATTGGTGCAACGACAGAAAACCCCTCGTTTGAAGTCAACAGCGCCTTGCTCAGTCGCTGCCAGGTATATGTATTGCGCTCACTGGACAAAGAAGATCTTGTACAACTGTTGCAGTCCGCCCTGGCAAACGATGAATACCTCCGCAGCAGGGATATCGTATTGCAAGAAACAGAAGCATTGATCAACATTTCCGGTGGTGATGCAAGAAAATTGCTCAACCTGTTTGAGATCGTGGCAGAAGCACTGCCCGCAGATAAGCCCGTGATCACCGATGCTTTCGTAATGAAGGTGGCACAACGGAAAATAGCGCTTTATGATAAAAGCGGCGAGCAGCATTATGACATCATTTCAGCATTTATCAAATCCATTCGTGGCAGTGACCCCAATGCCGCCGTGTATTGGCTCGCAAGAATGATCGAAGGTGGTGAAGATGTAAAGTTCATTGCGCGGCGACTGGTGATACTTGCCAGTGAAGATATCGGCAACGCAAACCCAACCGCGCTTGTGCTGGCCAATGCGGCCTTTGATGCGGTAAATAAGATCGGATTTCCGGAATCCAGGATCATACTCTCCCAATGCACCGTATATCTCGCTTCTTCTGCAAAAAGCAATGCCTCCTACATGGCGATTGCAGAAGCGCTTGCTGCGGTACAGCAGCATGGCGATCAGCCTGTGCCGCTTCATTTGAGAAATGCACCTACGAAGTTGATGAAGAATATGGGTTATGGCAAAAATTATGAGTACTCGCATAACTATGGAAACAGCTTTTCAGCGCAGGAGTATCTACCCGAAAAACTCGCCGGCACAAAATTCTACGATCCCGGTAAAAATGCGAGAGAAGAGGAATTAAGAAAATTCCTCAGAGATCGCTGGAGGGAGAAGTATGGGTATTGAGTTCGAGCAGATCCCAAATCCCGGTACCCCAAAAAAAATCCCACCGGTTGGCACCAGCGGGATTCCTTAGTTATGAGAAAAAAGAACTGACAAAAAAAAGCCTGGTAAGTATAGGCGGAAAGTGTTCAGTAAAATATATACAAAATGAGAGTACCAATAGAGAACGGATCAGGTTAGAGATCAACCAGCGTATCATATTCTATAGAGCTCTCTGCCACTTACCAGGACAGCATTTATGCAAACTGCAAAAGAACTTTAGCGCATCTCAAACCGGCTCGTGGCTATTTCCTCATCGCCGGAGAATACACTATAAACATATTTACCTTTTTGAAGACCGGCAATCTTTGCATGAGCGCCGGATTCCATCTTGAGATGATGCATCAGCGTACCCTGCAGATCGAACACAAACAGGTCAACCTGCTTGCCATCATTGACGCGGGCTACTACATGCATCATGCGCTTTACGGGATCAGGGTAGATTTTCACCGCCTGGTTTCTCCGGGAAGCTTTTAACCTTGTTTTCTTCCCTGGCTTCTTATCTTCCGGGGTGCCGATCGCTGTGACCGGTTCCGTCACTGTAGCCGCCGCCATGTAAGGCTTTGCAGCAAACAGCGTGAAGCAGGTGCACGCGATAAAGGTTCGTGTGAATGTACGTTTCATATAGGGTTCGGGTTGTTTGGTACGGTGGTAGGGCGTGCTCTTAATAGAACACAGGGCATCTCATCTGCCTTCTCTGCCTGGTCGAAGGATCATTGGGATCACTCAGTCTCCAACCGAAGCGGATAATGGTTGAGAAAAATGCATCATTTTCTGTCGGGTCTCCACGCTGGAACGTTTGCACCAAACCAGGGTTTGAGTTCGCGTTCGAGTAGGTACCACGATAATATAATCTCTTCGCACGTGCTGCATCCGGTGCAGACAGGTATGTGTCGAATACATTCGGATCAACATAGCCTGTACTTACATCATCTACATAGTCCGTGAATAATTTTCTGTGTAACAGCTCAAGTCCTACATACATGTTCTCCTTGATGTAGTATTTGAAACCAACACCCATCGGGATTTCTTTTTGCAACAGCTTGTATTCCTTGCGGCTGGGGTATTCTGCCATTCCCTGGCCTTCCAGGCGCAATGGCTGCAGTGCTACCCACTGACCATCCACATCTTTTGCCTTCGGGTTGAACTTCATCACACCCACACCGATCAGACCATAAGGGCGCAGCTTACCCTGCGTGCCCTCATATCTTTCAAAGAACACAGTTGGATAAACTTCTGCTGCTATGTACGCTTCCAGTACGGAAGTTTTAAAGCTAAGGTTACGCTGGAGACGATCTACTTCGGCTCCGCCTTTGTTTGGCGCTTCCGCATCGTTGCCGGTGAGGACGCCATGGTTCAATGCAAGACGTACACCCAGGAAATCTGAAGCGTAGTAGTTTGCATAAAGCATTTTTGAAATTTTGGTAAGCGGGAAATCGACGTCCTTTACAAATGGCTTACCGATACCGGCACTGCCACCAAGGTCGCCAAGGAAAAACATGGGGCCAAAGCCGAGACCGACTTCAAACTTTCCATTACCTGTTGTGATTGATTGAGAGAAAGAGGATTGTGCTAGTACTGAGAGGCATAGCGACAGTACAGCATACTGTACTCGACGTACGATTTGGTTTCTCATAGATTCAGATTTCTGGTTTTCTTCTATTGGATTTCGTCGCTAAAGTAGAGAACAACGGACGCAAGAGTGAAACGTTTTGCAAAGTTTTTTTGCTGTAAACGTTATTTGAAGTCTTTCTACTTAGTGAATCTACGAGAACAGCCCTTTAACGGGTCATCTGGATGTGGTCAATGCCATCTTCATCATATATATCACTGCTCTGCCTGAAGCCAAAGCTGCTATAAAATTCTTTCAAGTAAAGCTGTGCACCTATTACAATAGTGGTTTTCCCGTATAACTGTTCACAAACTTCGATACTCTTATCCATCAGCAGCCTTCCCGCTCCTGTACCCCGAACTGCCGGTGAGGTCACCACCCGCCCGATGGACGGGTGTTCATAGGCCAGCCCGGCGGGGAGCAGACGGGTGTATGCCACCAGTTTGCCATCCAGCATACCCATGAGGTGATGGCTCTCCTGGTCTTTATCATCCATGTCCAGGAACACACAATTCTGCTCCACCACAAATACCTCACTCCTCAGCCGGAGGATCGCATATAACTCGGCCGGTGTCAGCTCATCGAATGATTTCAGTATAAACCGGAGATTCATGATGCAAAGTTATCGGCCTGCGGGCAGCGGAACAACAGGTAGACTTTCATTGCCGGCGGCACTCACCGACTGGACACCGAAGAAATAGTTGTCCTTGGAATAGGGAAGATCCACCGTCGTGTCCCGGGTGAACAGCTTCTTCTGCCAGGTAGCGCTGGTTGTCTCCCGGATCAGCACATAGTATCCATCGGCGGTGCCGGCAGCGGGTTTGCTCCAGGAAATACTGCTGCGGTTGCTGAGCCTGGCCGTGTTGATCTTCGCTTCGACCGGTGCTCCGGGCGCCAATGCAAGATTGGCAAGGTTGGCCAGGTTCATAGCCGTGTTTTTCCGCAGGTACTCAAAGTCCATGAACTCGGGCAGATCACCGTACTGTATACCATTTTCCATTCTTACATCCTGGTGCTGGTGATAATAGTTCTCGTTCATCTCGGTGAAACGGACCGCTGCAAAGTTTCTCTCCACAAACGGTGTATGATCCCCACCGCGGAGAAACCGGTCATTGCGATAGATCATCACCACTTCCAGGTTTTCCACATAGCGTTCGCCAATTTCCTTGACGTAGCGGGCGAGCTGGCGCGAGCGCCCATCATTTTCCAGGCCCAGGCGGCGGATGGTCAGCGCAGCCCTGCCCGTGTCAGAAACAGAGAAGGCTTCGCTGAACACACGGATACGGGTATTGTCGATGATGTTTGTCTCGCTGCTGTTATTGCTGCCTACAATATCATTGTTGAAGACGGCTTCCAGTTGTATGTTATTTGCTCTCATTTTCCCCGCCATAAAGTTTGCGCCGAGCAGGCCCTGCTCTTCTCCGCTGACTGCCATGAAAATGACGGTGGCCGGAAACTCCATTGCGGACATAATGCGGGCGCATTCGATAACGGCGGCGACGCCACTGGCATCATCATTGGCACCCGGTGCATCTCCCCTGCGGTCCATGACGTTGCTGCGCATATTATCGAGATGGCCGGTGATCAGGAAAACGCGCTTGTCGTTGGGGTCAGTGCCCTTGAGTGTAGCCACCACATTGCCGAGCAACAAGACCGAATCAACGCGGCGGCCATCGGGCTGCAGTATGGTGGTGTCGATGATGGCGGTCAGGCGGCCACCGGAGGTGCGGGCGAACTGGTTAAACTTTGCAAGTACCCATTTGCGTGCGGCACCGATCCCGCGCCTGGGGTCGGTTTGGGAACTGAGGGTATTGCGGGTACCGAAGGAGACCATGGACTGCACGTAAGACCTGAGGGAGTCTGCATTCACCGCCGCGACCATGCGGCTGATACGCGGATCCTGACGGATGATGGATTGGGAAAATGAGAAATGTGCAATGAAGAACAATAGTGTGACAGAAAGTAATCTTCTCATGGAGGCGATGATTTTAGAAGAGCCAAAAGTTACTTCAATCTCATGGAATTCAGGTAAATCATACCGATTCACGCAAAGCGCGCCAGGTATATAAAGCGCGCAAAGAAAATCATTTGTGGTCTTTGCTAAGTTTGGTACCGAGGATTCGGGATTGCGTGAACCCTGTCGGAAATGCAACTACATTTGAAAGCGGACAACTTCGTCCCTGGTCGTAGACACTGAGCGCAGAAAAGTTCGAGGTTCGAGACTACGGACAACAATTATGTGACGGGAAGGCTAAGACAGTGGGGATGAAATACAAAAAGAGCTCGTCTGAAAAAGTAACTTATTCAATTAGAATTGCATTCTAACATATGAAAACGGCAATCATAACTTTGATCTTTTTAGGAATCATTAGTTGTAAAAGCGGTAGGGAGAGGTGTCAACATCAGTATACGTCTTTTGATGGGGTTAAACAAGATATCAAGGGCTGTTTTGTTGATTCGCTCGAACAAGGGAAATGGGTGATTTACGACTCAAGCCGGAGTATTGTCGAAGAAGGTAATTTCGCTCGGGGTCTTCGGGTGGAACATGGAGATATAACCAACAGGCTAAATTTCCCAGTCTTGAATGGAAAGAATTTAACGGTCAAACATTTCGAGTTCGAACTAATATCTTGAATCAGTTCCGGCTTACGTCATCAGATTCAACGTATGTGCGCTTTGACATCTCGGATACTTCGACAAAAGCAACACTTGCAATTAAATGGATCAGTGATTTGGATGCTGTACCGGATTACCGGGACTTAGCGGAAGCGGAAATCACTGCAACTGGATGGTCTCACACTTCAAAAAAAATCAGGCTACAGGTCGGTGAAGGCACCGCTTTTATGAGTTGGTATTGGTTGAAAAAGGGGAATGAAGACCGTCAGATCCTCCATTTTATTGGCACATCTGGTAGAAAAGGTATTATTGATGTTGCTATAAACTTTGATCCGGAAGTAGCTGACTTGATGAAGATATTCTTTACGGGTGTAATTGGAAATCTTTTTATAGATGGTAGGCGATTATTTCACCCCCTCCAGGGAGTGCAACAACTGTAATCAATTTTGTACTTTCCAACCCGAATAACAAGTCACACGCCAACTGACGCCATTGTCCCTGTTAACTAAAATATTATAGACCTATAAGAATTGGATTACAAAGACTTTGCAAGTGCGTATGTAAGCGTACCCTTTTTCCTCTGGCCTCAGTGCCGAATAGTTCATCGGTGATAAATATCCCAGTGCTCTTTGAAGCCATTCTTCATTGTAATCAACTCCCAGCTGCCCGTAGTCACCATCACCAGAAAAATAAACACACTCTCCGTAGCCTCCAGGCTACGGACAACTGCTGTAAAGCTGGTCTGAAAATTCAATGCTAGCTCCTTTACTTCCTTCCCGTTCAGCGCACTCTTCATGTTGCACTGAATAGTTCCAGGTAATCACCGACTGCGCGGGCTTCGCAGGAGCCGGGTATGATGGACAGCTACAAACATCAATGATTCAGCCGCTTTGCATCCGCGAAGCTGAATTTCCATAACTTTCAGTACAGAGTAAACTTGAAAGCGGACAACTTCGTTCCTAAACGGAGGCGACTGCGAGCGTAAAAACAGGTGAGGCTTACGGATGCCGGTAAGCTTCTTTGCCTGCTTTGCTCCATTGGCGTCCTTTGCGTGAAATTCTCTTTCACGCAAACTTCTAAAACTTCAGCTCCGCCTTCAGGTAAGCCGCCGTATGGCTGTCCTTGTGCTCCGCCAGCTTCTCCGGTGTGCCCTCAAACAATATCTTACCACCACCATCACCGCCCTCCGGCCCAAGATCGATCACATGATCCGCCACCTTGATCACATCCATGTTGTGCTCGATCACCAGCACCGTGTTTCCGCGGTCTACCAACTTATTCAACACATCCAGCAAATGCCTGATATCTTCAAAATGCAATCCTGTCGTTGGTTCATCCAGGATATAAAATGTCTTGCCTGTATCACGCTTGCCGAGCTCCGTCGACAACTTCACCCGCTGCGCTTCGCCCCCGCTCAGCGTTACCGCTGATTGCCCCAGGGTGATGTATCCCAGACCTACTTCCTCCAGCACCTTAATTTTCCGGTATATAAACGGTACTGCCTGGAAAAATTCCACCGCCTCTTCCACCGTCATGTTCAGCACATCTGCAATACTCTTTCCCTTATAGCGTATCTCAAGCGTCTCGCGGTTGTAACGTTTACCATTACATTTTTCACAATGCACATACACATCCGGCAGGAAATTCATTTCTATCACCCGCATTCCCCCACCCTCACAAACCTCGCAACGCCCGCTCTTCACATTGAAAGAAAATCGTCCCGCATTGTAGCCCCTGATCTTTGCTTCGGGTATTGACGCAAACAATGTTCTTATCTCCGTAAAAAATCCGCAATAGGTTGCCGGGTTGCTCCGCGGCGTCCGGCCAATCGGCGACTGATCGATCTCGATCACTTTATCGATGTGTTCCAGGCCTTTCACCGATTTATACTCCAGCGGCGATACCCGCGATCCATAAGCGTGATGCGACAACACCGGGTAAAGCGTTTCATTGATCAGTGTCGACTTGCCGCTCCCGCTCACCCCGGATACCGCTATGAATTTTCCCAACGGAAACTTCACATCCACACCCTGCAGGTTATTTCCTTTTGCACCTTTGATCTCGAGGAACTTGCCTGTACCCTTGCGGCGTTCCGCCGGTATATCGATGCGGTGATGGCCATTCAGGTAACCTGAGGTCAGCGTATCCAGTTTCAGCAGATCCTTTGGATGTCCCTGCGCGACCACCCTGCCCCCGTGAAAGCCTGCTTTCGGGCCAATATCGATGAGATGATCCGCAGCCATCATGATGTCCTTATCATGCTCCACCACGATCACGCTGTTGCCAATATCCCGAAGATTCTTGAGCGCACTGATCAGCCGGTGATTGTCGCGCTGGTGCAACCCGATGGATGGTTCATCCAGGATATAGGTGATGCCCTGCAATTGCGAACCGATCTGTGTGGCCAGCCGGATCCGCTGCGACTCACCACCACTGAGGGTTTTGGACGACCGATTTAACGTAAGATATGTAAGCCCCACATCCAGCAGGAATCCAAGCCGCTCACGTATTTCTTTCAATACATCCTTTGCAATAACCTTTTGCTTGTTATCGATCCGCAGCTCGACGCCATCCAGCCAGGCAGCGAGATTATCAAGATTCATTTCGCTGAGCTCGGAAATATTACGGCCGGCAATTTTGAACCAAAGGCTTTCTTTTTTCAACCGTGAGCCACCGCAGGCACTGCAGGGAAGCAATTGCATATAACCTTCGGCCCATTCGCGAAGGCCTTCGCTATAGCCATTGTTGAACCAGCGTTTAAGCATATTCACAATGCCCTCGTAGGGGGCATAGGGATCTACCTTGGTATTTTCATAATCGATCTCTGCCTCGATGCCCTCTTCATTGCCATACAACAAGATGTTCAATGCCGCTTTGGGAATGTCTTTCACGGGTTTGGTCAGCGATATCTTGTTCTTCTTCGCGATCTCCTGCGCCTGCTTGTATACATAGGCTTCACGCTCCTCTCCCAGCGGTGCTATACCGCCTTCATTGATGCTAAGCGAAGGATCGGGCACAACCGCTTCCATGTTGACATGAAAGGTAGTTCCAAGTCCGCGGCAGACCGGACATGCACCATAAGGCGAGTTGAAGGAAAATGCATTGGGGGAAGGCTCCTCGTAGCTGATCCCCGTATCCTCGCACATCAACTGCTTGGAGTATTGTATCAACAGTGAAGACTCTTCAGGTGCTGACTCGCCTTTCTTTTTCTTCGAAGGAGCTTCCGGCTTTACCCGTTCGGTAACAAGCAGGAACATCAGGTCCTTGCCAAGCCGGAGGGCATGCTGCACACTTTGACTCAGTCTTGCCTTCAGTTCATCCGTCACCTGCAGCCGGTCGACCACCAGTTCGATATCATGTATCTTGTACCGGTCTACCTGCATCTTGGCGGTGATGTCCATCACTTCGCCATCCACACGAACCTTGAGAAATCCTTTCTTGCGAATGTCTTCAAACAGTTCGCGGTAATGGCCTTTCCTCCCGCGCACGAGCGGGGCAAGCAGGCTGATATTTTTACCGGCAAAACGGTTAAAGATATTTTCGACGATCTCCTCTTCGCTCCATTTCACCATGCGCTTGCCGGTATTGTAGGAATAGGCCTCACCTATACGCGCAAACAAAAGGCGGAAGAAGTCATAGACTTCGGTGATGGTGCCGACGGTTGACCGGGGGTTCTTATTGGTGGTTTTTTGTTCAATGGAAATAACCGGCGAGAGACCTGTGATCTTATCAACATCGGGCCGCTCCATATCGCCAATAAACTGGCGCGCATAGGCGCCAAAGGTTTCCATATAGCGGCGTTGACCTTCTGAATAGATGGTGTCAAAAGCCAGTGAAGATTTACCACTGCCGCTGATACCGGTGATCACGACAAGTTTATTCTTCGGGATGGATATATCGATATTCCTGAGATTGTGCACCCTTGCTCCAAATACCTCGATGAGCTCATCCTTGGGTTGAGACATATACTAACTCCTTGTTTATATAAGTAGGGAAAGACCGCGAAGATAAACCAAGTAGTGCAGGAAAACGGCAGGAGATTTTCCGCGAGGACCGGTGCGGAGACTCGCAGGATCACCCTTTTTTTGAGCATTTTTCCCCGAAACCTGGTTTTTGGCACAATATTTAAAAGGAAAGGGCGAAACCAAGTTCAATTCAAATTAAACATAGATTTTATGAAAAAATCCGCTTTAATAGCCAGCGCTGCCGCACTCCTTTTCACAGCAACGGTAAACGCACAAACCGACACTGTACCCAGTCAGCCTTCTACAAATCCTGTAGCAACAGAGGCTCCTGTAAAGAAAGACAGGTGGAACAACTGGGATTCGACTACTTATAAAATGCAGCCAATGCCTGAAGCATTGACTACGGAAAAGATATTCCCCGTGATCGGCCGGTATGAGCTGACCGCAAAAGACGGTACTGCATCTACTGTAACTGTATCACTGGACGAAACAAACAAAGGTCTTGTATGGGTAGATGGTCTGCCACAGGGACGTATCAAAGCAACGCTTCGCAAATCACCCGCTATCTATAAGATCCCTGCACAGAAACTGGGTGAAGAAAAAGATGCAAAAAGTGTAGCCGAAGGTGTTATGATCTATGATAAAGATGCCAATGTACTGAACGTTTGCATCGGCTGCGAATATAACAACGATGATCCTGCAATGGTATTCGCTTCAGCAACAACTGACGATGCAGCAGCACAAACAGAAGAAAAGAAAGTAACGAAGACAAAGGTTAACGGTACGAAGACAAAAACAAAGACCAAGGTTGCGAAAGCAAAACCTGTTCACTATACCGGTAGCAAGGTGATTGAAACTACTGCAGTCGCCCAGCCGCTTCAGTAAGCTATTTTCCGCAAACCCGAAGCTTCGGGAGCAAAGTATAGAAAGGCGCAAAGACAGGTCGATATACGAACTCTCTTTGCGCTTTTTCTTTGCGTCCTTTGAATTTTCTTTGCGTCTTTGCGGGAAACCCTGTATTTTTGTTCCAGTTCTTTAAAACACTTATCAAGAAAGGCAGAGGGTAATGGCCCTGTGAAGCCTTGACAACCTCTTCATTTAGCTTCGGCTGAATGAAAAAGGTGCCAATTCCATCCCGCCCAGGCGGGACAGATAAGTCAGATTACAGCTTTAAATTTTCAAAATAATAAAAGGCTCATCTGATTCATCGGATGAGCTTTTTTTTTGGAAGCCACCGAACCTGTTGCTCTTCTTGTAAGTGTTGAACAATTGTTTATCAATTATTTTTTAACCCGGCATTGCCGGAAAAATGTTTAACAATGGCTTACAATGCAACACAACTGATCCACAGCATCCCTCTTGATCCACTCACCGGCGCGATCTCCGTGCCCATTTACCAGACCAGTACCTTTGTCCAGGAAGCACCGGGCGTTAATCTCGGCTATGATTATGCCCGCTCCGGCAATCCCACGCGCGCTGCACTGGAAGAGATCATCGCAAAACTGGAGAACGGCTCCACCGGCGCCGCCTTCGCCAGCGGACTTGCCGCCATCGATGCGGTAGTCAAATTATTGAAATCGGGAGACGAGATACTTGCCTGCGATGATATCTATGGGGGTGCCTTCCGGCTCTTCACCCATGTTTTTGGCAAATTCGGTATCAAGGTAAATTATACTGACACCACTTCGATTGAAAACGTAAGCCGCGCGCTGACGCCCGCCACAAAACTTATCTGGCTGGAAACGCCAACCAACCCGACACTGAAGATTTCCGACATCGCCGCAATAGCTGGTATCGCTCAATCAGCAGGCTGCCTGCTCTGCGTGGACAATACGTTTGCATCACCTGCTCTCCAGCGCCCTCTTGATCTCGGTGCAGATATCATCATTCATTCTGCAACGAAATACCTGGGTGGCCACAGTGATCTCATTGCCGGCCTCGTGGTAACTAAAGACCGTGCACTCGGCGAACAGATCCGTTTTATTCAAAATGCGAGCGGCGCCATCCTGGCGCCATTCGATAGCTGGCTGGTGATCCGCGGTATTGAAACACTTCCACTCCGGGTGAAACAACACAGCAGCAACGCGCTTGAAGTAGCCACCTTCCTGAGTGCCCATCCAGCCGTCGATAAAGTTTATTATCCCGGGCTCATCACCCACCATAACCATGACATTGCAAAGCGGCAGGCAACCGCGGGTGGCGGGGTTGTTTCCTTCACACTCAAACATGACACGCTCGAAGCGGCCGATTTCTTTGTGCAATCAACCCAATACTTCAAACTGGCGGAAAGCCTGGGAGGGGTGAAAAGCCTGCTCTGCCATCCCGCTCAGATGACCCATAAATCCATCCCGGCAGAAAAACGCCGCAGCGCCGGTGTCAGCGACAGTCTTATCCGGCTGAGCGTTGGCCTCGAAGAGGCGGCCGACCTCGTCAGGGATCTCCAGGATGCATTCATCAAACTCGATCAGTTTACCAATAAACCCACACGTTCAAACCACCGGCAATCAACCGAAACACGCCGTTGGGAAGGAAAATTTGCGCAATCGGTAACAGCCCACTAGATTTGTAGAGTAGTCGCGACGGTCGTCCCCGCTTGAATGGATCAGCACACTTTTTGGCAACACTACCTCGCACTGAACGGCACTACTACTCTACCGAAGCCTGATTTTTTATCCCGGTTCTAAACGTTTAAAATTAAAATAGTCATGAGCAATTCACATCGCTTCGAAACCCTGCAGCTTCATGCAGGCCAGCAAATCGACCCCACAACCAAATCAAGGGCAGTTCCTATCTACCAAACCACTTCGTATGGATTTGACAACAGCGAACATGCCGCCAACCTGTTTGGCTTAAAGCAGTTTGGCAATATCTATACCCGCATTATGAACCCCACTACCGATGTATTCGAGCAGCGCATTGCAGCATTGGAGGGTGGCGTCGCCGCACTGGCAACAGGCTCCGGCCAGGCCGCACAGTTTCTTGCACTGAATAATATCCTGCAGGCAGGCGATAACTTCATCAGCACACCCTACCTCTACGGCGGTACATATAATCAATTCAAGGTGGCTTTCAAACGCCTGGGTATCGAAGTGAGATTTGGCACCGGCGATGATCCGGAAAGCTTTGTTCCGCTGATCGATGCAAAAACAAAAGCCATCTATCTTGAAACAATCGGTAACCCGCGGCTGAATATTCCTGACTTTGAGAAATTCGCTGCCCTCGCACGTGAATATGATCTGCCACTGATCGTCGATAATACCTTTGGTGCAGGCGGCTACCTTTTCCGTCCGCTCGAACATGGCGCTAACATCGTTGTTGAGTCTGCCACAAAATGGATCGGCGGGCATGGTTCCTCCATCGGCGGCGTGATTGTAGATGGCGGAAACTATAATTGGGGTAATGGCAAATTCCCGCAGTTTACTGAACCTTCTGAGGGCTATCATGGCCTGAAATTCTGGGAAATATTCGGGGAGGGGAACCCGCTTGGTCTGCCCAATATTGCGTTTGCCATCCGGGCACGCGTGGAAGGACTGCGTGATTTTGGACCAGCACTCAGCCCCTTCAATTCCTTCCTGCTGTTGCAGGGATTGGAAACATTATCCCTGCGGCTCGAGCGCCACGTACAAAACGCACAGGCCCTGGCCGAGTGGCTTGAATCACATCCCCAGGTTGAATATGTGTGGTACCCCGGCCTTAAGAGCAGCCCCTATCATGCCCTCGCAAAAAAATACCTGGTAAACGGCGCAGGCGGTGTCTTCAACTTTGGTATCAAGGGCGGACTGGAAAATGGCAGAAAGTTCATTGATTCTCTCAAACTCATAAGTCACCTCGCAAACGTGGGTGATGCGAAATCACTGGCGATACACCCCGCGTCTACGACGCATGAACAATTAAGCGATGCAGAAAGAGAACGCTCCGGTGTACTCCCCAACCTGGTACGCATCAGCGCCGGCCTGGAACACATCGATGACATCAAAGCTGATTTCGAACAGGCCTTCGAAGCAGTGTTTTCAAAACAGCTTGCAGTCTGACCATGATATCGACGTTTAGATATGATCAGCAATTCACGCTGGAATCCGGGATCGTACTGCCCGGGTTCCAGCTTGCCTATACAACACATGGCAGGCTGAATGCAAAGAAAGATAACGTGGTATGGGTCTTCCACGCACTGACCGCCAACAGCAACCCGCTCGAGTGGTGGCCCGGACTGGTCGGCGACAAAAAATATTTTGACCCTGCCAAGTACTTCATCATTTGTGTCAACAAACCCGGCAGCCCCTATGGCAGCACCTCGCCATTGACCACCAACCCGTTGACTGGTGAAGCCTACTATCATGACTATCCCGTATTCACTATCCGTGACATCATCCGGACCTATCAGCATCTCCGGGAGTCCCTGGGCATTACCCGCGTATTCGCAGGGTTAGGCGGCAGCACCGGTGGCATGCAGGTGCTGGAATGGGCGATAGAAGAACCGGAACTTTTCGAATACATTGTCCCCATTGCCACAAACGCTGCCCTTTCACCCTGGGCCATTGCGTTCAATGCCAGCCAGCGCATGGCCATCGAAGCAGATTCGACCTGGCTGGAACGCAAACCTGAAGCGGGCCAGAAAGGGCTTGCCGCAGCCCGGTCTATTGCATTGCTTTCCTACAGGCACTACAACGGTTATGCCCTTACGCAACCGCGTGACAAGGCATTCATGCCGATGAACCAGGATATAACCTACGCGGCAGATAACTACCAGCGCTACCAGGGACTCAAACTTGTGAACAGGTTCAATGCCGCCTGTTATTACCGGCTTAGCCAGGCGATGGACAGTCATGACGTCGGTCGCAACCGGGGTGGCGTGGAAAATGCATTGCAGAAGATCACCGCCCGTACACTGGTAATCGGCATCACATCAGATGTGCTGTACCCGATCGAGGAACAGGAATTTCTGCGGGATCATATCCCCGGCGCAAAAATGCTTTACCTCAACAGCGATTTTGGGCATGACGGCTTTCTGCTTGAATATGAAAAGATAGAAACAGCTCTGAAAGATTTTATAGAAGACAAACATTTTACT
Organism: Bacteroidota bacterium; assembly: GCA_023430465.1. Lineage (GTDB taxonomy): Bacteria > Bacteroidota > Bacteroidia > Chitinophagales > Chitinophagaceae > JAEZAM01. Next base: position 17,008 of record JAEZAM010000092.1, read on the forward strand.
CCAATGAAAATAGCTGCGAAATAGCAGCGCAAACAGCATTACATGGAAACGCACAAGCAACTGACAATTGGTTTATTCGGATTTGGCGTGGTAGGCGAAGGGCTTTACAAAGTGCTTCAGCAAACACCTTCACTGAACGCAACGCTGAAAAAAGTATGTATCCGCAACCCTGAGAAAAAGAGAAACGCGCCGGCAGAACTGTTCACCACAGATCGGGATCTGCTGCTGAATGATCCCGAGATCAATGTAATTGTGGAAGTGATCGATGATTCTGAAGCAGCATATTATATCGTGTCCACGGCACTGAGAAACGGCAAGGACGTAGTAAGCGCCAGCAAGAAAATGATCGCGGAAAATCTTCCCGAACTGCTTGGTCTTCAGAAAACAACCGGCAGGTCATTCCTGTATGAGGCGGCGGCCTGCGCCTCCATACCAGTGATCCGCAACCTGGAGGAATATTATGATAATGACCTGCTTCATTCAATCAAAGCGATCGTGAATGGATCGACCAACTTTATCCTGACCAAAATTTTTGAAGAGGGGCTGGATTTCCGGCAGGCTCTGGTGCTGGCACAGCAACTGGGGTTTGCAGAAAGCAATCCCAAACTCGACGTGGAGGGATTCGATGCGGTCAACAAATGGACGTTCCTTCTTACCCATGCTTATGGCATCATCACGCGTTCAGAGGATATCCTGTTCAATGGCATTCAGAATATCGCCATCAGCGATGCTATTGTGGCAAAATCGAGAAACCAGGAGATCAAACTGGTGGCACAGGCGCAGAAGCTTCAAAACGGCCAGGTTGCCGCGTTCGTCCTACCGCAATTCATTCCCCAGGAAGATCACCTGGCCTTTGTGAAAAATGAGTACAACGGTGTCGTGATCGAAAGTGGCTTTGCAGATAAACAATTTTTCTATGGCAAAGGTGCCGGCAGCTTCCCGACTGCCTCTGCCGTGCTCAGTGACATTTCCGCCCTGCGTTACCAGTATAAATATGAGTACAAGAAGTTGTACCATCATAACCCCCACGCGTTGAGCCAGGAGGTGTACCTCAAGGTATACGTAAGCTTCGACAACCTCGATCATATCCCGAAAGAAAAATTCGAGTGGATCGAGGAATGGCATGCGCAGGAAGAAAGGAAATACCTGGTGGGCGTAATCGCGTTCTCAGAACTGAAGAACAGTACCTGGTGGAAAGAGGGTAGCACGTCGCTGATCCTGGCAGCCAGCCCCGTGATCGAGGACATCGAGGTAAGGAAACTGAAAAAGAAAAGCCTGGAACTGGCAGGGTTGTTATAAGATTGAAAGGGACATTGATTTGTCCCTTTCCTACCTTTGCCTGAATATTTCCCGATGAAAGAATTGTCTGTGATCGTAACCGTAATGAATGAGGAGCTCAACATCCCTTCATTGCTGGCCGCGATCAAATCTGCGCTCACCGATATTGACCATGAAGTCGTACTCGTCGACGACGGATCTACCGACAACACGGTTCGCTCTATCCTCGAACACGCTGATGATACTACCGTGCTGGTTCAGCTTCGCAAAAATTATGGACAGAGTACGGCGATGACGGCCGGCATCGATCACTCCACCGGCCGCTATGTGGCTCTTATCGACGGCGACCTGCAAAACGACCCAACCGATATCCCCGCTATGCTTGACCTGCTGAAACGGGAAGACTGGGATGTGGTGGCAGGTAACAGGAAGAACAGGAAGGATGGCTTCATCCTGCGCAAGATCCCAAGCCGGATCGCCAACAAACTTATCCGCCGGATGACGGGCGTGTATATCAAGGATTATGGCTGCACACTAAAAGTATTCAGGCGCGAAATAGCTGAGGAACTTGGCTTGTATGGCGAGCTCCACCGGTTCATCCCCGTGTTGGCAAAACTGCAGGGAGCGCGCATCACGCAGGTGGACGTTAAGCATCATGCCCGCCAGTTCGGGAAAAGTAAGTATGGAATCAACCGGACCTTCAAGGTCATGGCTGACCTGATTCTGATGGTGTTCTTCCGGAAATACCTGCAAAAGCCCATGCACCTTTTCGGCACGCTGGGATTCATCAGTTTTGGCCTGGGTGTACTGATCAATCTTTACCTGCTGATCGTAAAGATCCTCGGTAATGACATCTGGAACAGGCCGCTGCTGATCCTTGGACTTATCCTGGTGCTTGGAGGTATCCAGCTTGTTACCATCGGTATCATTGCGGACATCAACATCCGCACGTATTTCGAATCGCAGAACAAAAAAACCTATACCGTCCGAAAAGTTTATAAAGCGAAAGAGGCGGAGAGCCCCATTACAGACATCACCGTCTGATCAAACCAGCACATCCTGGTTTTCCGTGTACCAGGTATAAAATTTCCGGAGTCCTTCCTCCAGTTCCGTCTGTGGCTGATAGCCCAACAACGATTTGGCCTTATCGATGCGCGCATAGGTTGCCGGTACATCACCCGGCTGCTCCTCCATCCATCTGATGCGTGCTTGTTTGCCCGTAATCATTGAGAGTTGCGCAACCAGATCGCTCAACCTGACACTGTAATTATTGCCCAGGTTGATGACCTCGTAATTCGACCGGTTGTAGTCTATAGCTGCGATGATTCCTTCCACCGTATCTGCTACGTATGTATAATCGCGGCTGGTGCTACCGTCACCATACATGGTGATTTCCTCATCACGCAACATCGCCCTGGTGAATTTGTGAATCGCGAGGTCGGGTCGCTGACCTGGACCATAGACAGTAAAAAAGCGTAGTGCTATAAACCGTATGTCATACAGGTGTGCGTACACGTGTCCCAGCATTTCGCCGGAGAGTTTTGTCATTGCATATGGACTAATAGGCAACAGCTTCTCATCTTCGCTCCAGGGTAAGTTGGTATTGACACCGTACACGCTGCTGGTAGAAGCAAAAACAAACTGGCGGATATTTTTCTCTTTTGCAAAATCAAGCAGGTGCTGTAAGCCCAGGATATTGGCCCGCTGATAACCGGCCGGATCGATGATGCTTGGCCTGACACCCGCCCTGGCGGCAAGGTGAATAATCGCATCAACCGGCTCGGAGATCATTTCTGCCAACTGAGAAGAAGAAGTCCCGCCCAGGTCAGCGTGGTAGAACCGGAAGCGCGGGTCATGCCGGAACGAAACCATGTTTCGCTCCTTGATGGCTGCAGGATAAAACGGATCCAGGTTATCGATACAACTGATAAGGATATCCTCCTTTCGGTGCAATAACGTGCGGATAAGGTTGCTGCCTATGAATCCTGCCCCGCCTGTGATCAGATAATGCTGCATATAAGCTGTGAAAATAATCAATAATCAGCAGCCTTGTTTGTGTGTAAAAAACTCAGTTCCGGACATCATGCCGGGAACGTTTCCGTAATCCTCCTTTCCCCGTATGCATGTTTCTATTAGCTTTACTGCCTGTACAGTTACATTTCGCTAAATTATCAACATGAAGATCATTCACCAGGTTCATCCGGAGGACTTCCGGAAATATGATACCGCACAGATCCGCGAAAAATTTCTGCTGGAAGGTCTAGTTATCGAGGATCAGCTTCAATACGTATACACCCACTATGACCGCATGATAGTAGGCGCGGCATGGCCCGTGGGAGGTCCACTGCAATTGTATACGCACGATGCGCTGAAAGCGGATTACTTCCTGGAAAGACGGGAGATCGGCATCATCAACATCGCTGGCCCGGGAGTGGTAACAGCGGATGGTGACAGGCATGAAATGCAAAAGCAGGACTGCCTCTATATCGGCATGGGTGTGAACGAAGTTACGTTCGCCAGCGCCTCAACGGCTGATCCCGCCAAATTTATTTTCTTCTCCTGCCCCGCTCACATGAATTACCCCACGCAGCTTATGAAACCCGAGGGTGCGCTGCAGGCGGAGATGGGGAGCCTGGACAATAATAATCACAGGGTGATCAATAAATACATTCACCTGGATGGAATAAGAAGTTGTCAGCTAGTTCTTGGCGTTACTAATTTCAAGAAAGGCAGCATCTGGAATACGATGCCGCCGCATCTGCATGACCGGCGGATGGAAGCCTATTTTTATTTTGACCTGCCACAGGATCAGCGTGTCATTCATTTCATGGGACAACCCGACGAAACCAGGCATATTTTTCTGCGCAACGAAGAGGCGGTGCTTTCGCCGGCCTGGAGCATTCACAGCGGTGTAGCGACTGCAAATTATTCATTCATCTGGGCGATGGCCGGTGAGAACATGGTGTTTACCGACATGGACCAGGTCGCTCTTCAAAACCTCAAATAGATCATGCCTGATTTCAGACTTGATGGGCAATTGGCCCTGGTTACCGGCAGCAGCCGGGGCATTGGCAAAGCAGTGGCCGTGGCGCTCGCAGAAGCCGGTGCAGATATTATTGGCCTAAGTTCGAAAGCCGAACCCGGTTCTGAAACAGAACAGGCGGTAAGAAAAACAGGCCGGCAGTTCTATTCCTATGCATGCGACCTGTCTGACAGAGCGGCCCTCTACAACGTTATTTCAGCTATAAAGTCGGATCATGCAAGAGTTGATATACTGATCAACAACGCAGGAAGCATACGACGCAAGCCGGTGGCGGAACATCCGGATGAAGACTGGGATAATATCATCAACATTAATCTTGATGCTCCCTTCATTCTCACGCGGGAGTTCGGCAAACTGATGGTAGAGCGTGGCAGTGGCAAGATCATTTTCACCTGCTCGCTCCTTTCCTTCCAGGGTGGGATAACCGTTCCCGGCTATGCTGCGAGCAAAGGCGCTGTCAGCTCGTTATTGAAAGCATTCGCCAATGAGTGGGCAAAATATGGCGTTAATGTAAATGGTGTTGCCCCGGGTTATATCGCAACGGATAATACTGCCCAGTTGAGGGATGATCCTGAACGCAGTGCCTCGATCTTATCCCGCATTCCGGCCAACCGTTGGGGCCAGCCGGAGGATATGGCAGGTGCCTACGTGTTCCTTGCTTCCCCCGCAGCAGCGTATGTCCATGGAACCATCCTGACAGTTGACGGTGGCTGGATGGGACGTTGATCAAAGTGTGAGGGACCGCTTACTTCCTTTCGGACCTGTCACCATCACCGATCGCACCTGGGCACTATCGACACTGATGAAACGGCTTCCCTGGGAATAGAATGAACTGCCATAGGTTGCCGGCCTGGTCACACGCTTTCCATTTCGATACTCCAACTGGTAACCTGTATCATCGGGTGACAGCGGTATAAATTTAGATGGCTTCCTTTGACTGAATATCTTCAACGGCCCTTTGTTCTGGCTGGCAGCCAACAGCAGCTTACCGTTTGCCCCGCGCAAAGTTGCCAGGGCTCTGCCACTGCCGGGAATCAGGATGCCTCCCTCGGCGAGCGAGAGTGGGTTAAAGTTCCCGCGGCCATCGCCTTTGAGACAAATTCCATTCATGGCGTCGTAACGCCCGTTGAAAACATCCGCTCCGAATTCGTTAGAAGTGGCGACAAGGTCAAGATTTCCATCACCGTCTATATCCTCAGTGATCATTCCATTAAGCGTTGAGAACTGTGCCTGGGGCGGCAGTTGCCGGATTGAAAATTTTCCGTTGCCTTCATTAATGACAATGCAGCTTGCCAATTGGTTGGCATGTAGTTGTATCGCATCTTTTAGCTTGTCTGCCGGGAACATTTCCGGAATCGGCGAAATCGCAAATACATGATAGTTGTGATACCGTTTCCTGAATCCATTGATCTCCGCCAGGATATCTTCGCGCTGGTGTGCAGTGAATTCTTTTTTCTCTTTATCAAGTACAGTTGGCTTGAGGTAAAGTGACGGCACAGCGTCCCAGCCATCGTTCTTGTCGAAGTCACCGGCATACAAACCCACAGGATATTTCGTGCTTGCACGATAATAGCTGTTGAGACCCGCATTGCCAGCTACGAAATCAATATCGCCATCATTATCAAAATCACCAGGTACAATGCCGGTCCACCATCCCACCTGGTCATTGATACCACTTCCGGCAGAGATATCTTCAAATTTGCCATTGGCATTGTGTAGAAATTTCAATGGCATCCATTCACCAGTCAGAACAAGATCCTGCCAACCGTCACCATCGAAATCGGTAAACAGGGCATCGCAAATGAGACCGATATTTTGCAATGAAGGTGCCACTGTAGCTGACACATCCGTAAACAGGATCTGACCATCCTTTGAATCATTGCGCAGGATGTAGGATGGTACGGGTTGCGGATACTTCCGCGGCAGTACGCGGCCCCCAAGAAACAGGTCAAGGTCACCATCCTGGTCATAATCTGCTGCCCTTACGCAGCTTTTGCTGGTTGTGATCGCCGGTATGCCGTTGGCTGCGAGGGTGAAATTTCCTTTTCCGTCGTTCACGTAAAACCGGTCAGCGTAAGATTTATCTCCTGCCGGCTGTTCAAAACTTCCGCTGGTGACATACAGATCTGCATCGCCATCTTTATCTGCGTCAAAGAGCAAGATGCCGGCATCTTCAGAAAGCTTCGCACCTGTGCCAGGTTCGAGTGGGCGTTGTTCAAATCGTCCATCTGGTCCCTGCAGGAATACCTGCGCCTGTTGATAAGCGGGACCACCCACAATGAGATCATCAAGGCCATCACCATTCACATCGCCAGCAGCAAGGGCAGGTCCGTACTCGGAGAATTTATGCGGCAGCAATTTCTGGATATTGAAATCAATAAAATCGCTGTCGCGGTGTACATAATTAATATTAACGGATGCAGTTACATCGTCAAACCATCTTGTTGCGGTCCGCATCATCGGTTGCAGGCCAGCTCCTGGCTGAGCATCCCTGAACGCTGCCTTGATGGTTGTGTTCAAAGCTGGTTGAACCCAGCGCTGCACGCGGTTGCCCGGCCATCTCACCACCACAGAATCCACCCGCGCCGCTTTTCCCAGGCCAAAATGAATGTTGTTGCTCACCGATGAGAGATAGCCACGGTAAGGTGTGTATTCTGTCACCTGCATTTTGCTGCTGTCATAATATACCTCTACCCAGGCACCGATACCCATGCGGTTTGCGGTGTCACCGGCCAGTTGAACGTTGAGGTAACTGTTCTCCTTCGAACCGGTCTTGCTGTTGTTCCTGTACAGGAAGGCAGCATCGTTAATGTTATTCATGACGATGTCGAGGTCTCCATCATTGTCGAGATCGGTATAGACGGAACCGTTGCTGAATGAGATAGCATCGAGACCCCAGTCGGTCGTTACATTATCAAAACCAAGTGCACCGTTGTTCCGGAAAGCATAGTTGGGAATTTTTACCACGGGTATCTGGTCGAGTATCTCGCGTTTGGAGGAAAGCATGCTCGACTTATTCCTGTACGCCAGGAAATCGTGATCGGTAACGTCTTTGGGAAACCCGTTGGTGATGATCAGGTCACGGTACCCGTCATTATCGAAATCGGCGACGAGAGGCGTCCAGCTCCAGTCGGTCTCCGCCATTCCCGCATAAAAGGACACATCGCTGAAAACGGGTGCGCCGGTGGAGTCATTTGCAAGGGGCGCCGGGCCCTGGTTCAGTTGGAGCACATTTCTTACATACTGATGCTGGTAGCCGTACTTCTCGTTGTTAATATAACGGAGGTAGCCAAGCGTATTCAGCATCATTTTTTTCCTGTAGTTGTCTTCCGGATTCATATCTGCCTCGATGACGTCGGCAAGTCCATCATTGTTGATATCAACGATATCGACACCCATGGCATTTTCAGCGGTATGTTTGAAATAGTCGCGCACTTTGTCGGTGAACGTACCATCCCCATTGTTGATATAAAGGATGTTATTGGATATAAAATCATTTGACACATAAATGTCTTTCCATCCATCCCGGTTGATGTCACAGATATTCACACCGTGGCCATAGCCTTCGATGGTGATGCCCGCTTCTCGGGAAACGTTGGTGAAGTATGCATGACCCAGCGCAGCATTCCAGTCGTTGCGAAACAGCTTGCCTGTTGACGGATGTTCCCCGTTTTTCAAAATAGGTCTGAAAGTGTTAGGATAGTTCGATTTTACGATCTGGTTGACGAGGAGGTACATGTCGAGGTCACCATCATTGTCATAGTCAAAAAATGCCGCCATAGTGCTGTGCGACGGATCATTGAGACCGTAGGCTGCGGCTTCTTCTTTGAAGACGGGCAGTTTATTTGCATTCAAACCCTGATTCATGTACAGCAGGTTTTGAAGTCTGGCGGAATCACCCATCAACGAAACACTCACATAAATATCCATCCAGCCATCATTGTTGATATCGATCACGCTAGCGCCCCTGCACCAACGGCCTTCACCGGAAGTTGCTGAAACGTCGGTGATGTCCTGAAATTTCAGGTCGCCCTTGTTGAGGTATAATTTATTGGAAACAGCATTGCCGGTAAAATAAAGATCACTCAGGCCATCGTTGTTAAAATCGGCCACGGCTACACCACCTCCGTTGTAAATATTTTCCACGTCCAGCACATTCAATGAATCGGTGTCGGTGATTGTATTGGCAAAACTGATCCCTGAATGAGAGGCGGTGACCGCTTCGAACAATTTTTTCTCTTTGCAGGAAAGGAGCGTGCATAGAAGGATAGCCGGCAAAAGCAAATGTTTCATGAAATCAGGAAGTTTGGTTGTCAGGGATTCTTTCCCTTGCGTCAAATTACAAACTATTTGTCTTTAAATAACAAGACCACCCGATGGGTGGTCCTGTATTTTTTGATGTGCGAATATGGTTACCAGTTAGGATTTTGTTTCAGCGTTGGAACACCATCCTTCACGCTCTGGCTGATTGCGAAATCAGGAATCGGGTAGTACTCGTTCTTGCCTGGCGTAAAGGCCGCACCACCGAGAGCCGGGGATCTTCTCACCGACTCGATCGCCAGGTAAGCCTGGATCTCCTGGGCTGCGATACCCCATCTTACGAGGTCGAAGAATCGATGGCCTTCCATACCAAGCTCCAGCTTTCTTTCAAACCGAACGATATCACGCGCGGTTGGTTTATCAGCAAACGGTGTGGTATAGTTGCTGATCTGGTAGTTAGCTGCAGGGTTTGCGCCATTCATGATAACAGAGTTCGCTGCGCGTGTTCTGACGCGGTTGATATAGGTGCGGGCAGTTTCAAGGCTTCCCACTTCGATTTCAGCTTCAGCCGCCATCAGCAATACATCTGCAAAGCGCATGATGGTATAGTTAAGGGCGTTGTTGGCCCAACCCCAACCGACCACGCCTGCAGTTGATCCCTGGTCGGCCTGGTAGTAGGTATTTTTCTTGGGAGAATAAGGCCCGCCGAAATCAACCTTACGGATCCAGTCACGACCCGGGTGGATACCCCAGTCATAGTAGGGAATGCCTCTGCGGCCAACGCTCCAGTCAAGGCGTGGATCGAGGGTGCCGGCATAAGGTGTGAATGGGTCGGTGGATGCCTGTCCTTCATCACTTGTAACGTTTGTTGCGTTAAAGGTGGTAAGCTGTGGCAGACCGCCGGTTGTTTTGAATGAATTCACAAATGACTGTGAAGGCTGGAAGAAGCCGCAGCAGCCACCGGGTTTTGGACCAGCATTGTGTGGGTAGTTCAGCGCGTTGTCATAGTTCCCATTTGTATTGGAACCATCACCGTAAGATGCTTCGATAGCGAATACGGTCTCTGCATTGTGCTCGGAGGTCACCCGGAAATTTGCACCGTAGTTTGGTGCGAGGTTATAAGCCACACCAAGGCTGTTCTTTCCCTGGGGGATGATCACATCATAGAGCGCTTTTGCTTCGTTGAATTTGTTCTGGAACATGTAGGCCTTCGCGAGGTAAGCACCGGCAGCCCATTTGTTTACGCGGCCGCGGTTGGGCTTCACCTCATCGAGGTTATCATAAGCAAACTTCAGATCAGCTTCGATCTGCGGCCATATATCGATGTAGTTGCCACTGCCATCGATATTCGGAACACGGAAATCTGTTACATTCTCGTCAACGAATGGAACATTCTTCCACATTTTCTTCGCTTCAAAGTGATGATGTCCGCGGATGAAACGGGCTTCAGCAGTTGCCTGGAGCTTCTCGGCATCCGTCATGTCCGTAACTTTTGTTACCACTCGCAGTACCTGGTTTGCCTGGCCGACGCCATCCCAGGTAGCTACCCATTTGTTAAGGATGATGGGGTTACCGGGAGAAATTTCGGCGAACCGCATTACCGGGTTCACGTCCGTCTGATCACTGAACTCTGATCCTTTATAGGCATCACCACCGGTCACACTGCCCCAGACCCAGTTGCTGGCGCCACCATACCAGGTAGCTTCCACACCGTCCAGTGTTGCATATGTATTGATGAGGATACCGTTCAATCCTTTTTTGTTTGTCAATGAAGCCTCGTCATACACACCCTGGGGAGGCTGATCCAGGAACTTGTCCTTACATGACCCGAAAAGCATCCCGGCAGTGACTGCTGTAAGCGCTAAAGCGGGAAGTATTCTGATATTCATATCTTGATTTTTAAAAAATTAGAAGGTTACATTCACACCGAACAGGAATTGCTTTGGATTTGGAAATCCTGACAGATCCACACCCATATAAGAGTCACCACGCTCTGCGTTGAAACGATCTCTGGAGATGATGTTCAGGTCTGGATCAGGTCCTGTGTATTTTGTGATCGTAAACAGGTTCTGAGCCTGTACATACACCCGGATGTTTTCCATTTTCAATTTACTCATTACGGAAGAAGGCAGGGTATAACCGAGCTGGAGGATCTTGGCCCGGAGATAAGATGCATCTTCTACATAGTATGAGTTGGATGTACCGGAAGTGAGTGCTGTGAGGCCGTTTGGATCACCAGGCGCTCCTGTGCCAAGTTTTGGCAGCAGCGCGTTGTTACCCAGTTCTGGCGTCCAGCTATCCGTCAATACGCGGGTGCTGATACCACCAACGAATACGCGGAGATCAGTATAATATTTCACGTAGTTATAAATTTCATTGCCCTGGTTCCAGAAGAGGAAGGCGGTGAAATCAAAACCTTTGTAACGTGCGCCGAGGTTAAGACCCATTTGGAAATCCGGGTGAGGATTGCCAAGGAAAGTGCGGTCTTTATCATCGATGATCTTATCGTTGTTCAGGTCTTTGTATCTCCAGCCGCCGATCACAGCACCGGCCTGAGTGGCTGAGTTCGTGATGTCGCTGGCATTGTTGAAGAAACCATCGATCACATATCCGTAGAAGGATGAGATCGGCTGGCCGGCAGTTGTCCGGATGGCATCGGAAAGACGCTCCAGTCCAACGATCCGTGGTGTACCTTCTTCATTGAGCTTGATCAGCTTATTCTTGTAGTGGCTGAACGTGATACCAACGTTGTAGCTGAAATCGCGGTTGATGTCATCGCGGAAGTTCAGACCGATGTCAACACCTTTATTTGTCATATCACCGATGTTGATGAAAGGCTTGGTGATATTTGGTTCCAGGCCATTCCGAACTTTACGGATCAGCAGGTCTTTGGTCTTATTGGAGAACACGTCGATCGACATATCCAGCTTACCATTGAGCACGGTCGCATCGAGACCAATGTTTGTAGTCTCGGTAGTTTCCCATTTCGTATCAGCATTACCTTCCTGGTTGGCACGGTAACCCTGTTGGCTGGAAGTGTTGCCACCATTGATATCGTAGTTGGTCTGTGATGGTGTAGAACCAAACGTATAATATTGGTTGAAGGATGGCACATTGTTCTGGCTACCCATCTGGCCCCAACCGCCACGGAGTTTCAGATCTGTGAGCCAGCTTACATTTTTCAGGAAGCTTTCTTCAGATATCCTCCAACCGAAACCGACTGAAGGGAAAGTTGCATAGCGATTGTTTTTACCAAATACAGAAGATCCGTCACGACGAATGGTCGCATTCAGGAGGTATTTGCCCATGAAGCTGTAGTCGATTCTTCCGAAGAGAGAAGACAGTGTTCTGTTGCTGAGGTTGAAGTTCACGATATTTCCGAGCACTGTTGCGTTACCGGTATTGAGGGAAACGAAATCGTTTGTTTCGAAATCGAATCCTTCACGGAAACCGCGCACACCGCGGGAGTTATCTTTTACAGCTTCGGTACCAACGAGCAATTTCAGGTCGTGGTCGTCAGCAATCGTCTGCTGGAAAGTGGCAGTGTTGGTCCACACCCAGTTGACGTAGTACCAGCTTTGCTCCTGGAGTTGGGCAGTAGCAACGTTCTCGGAACGTTCATAGGTACGTGGGGTGAATGTTTTTTCATACTGTGTTCCCATGTCGGCACCAAAGGAAGTGCGAAGGGTGAGCTGGCGGATCGGCTGTACTTCGGCATACACGTTACCGAAGATGCGCATGATGCGGTTGGTGTTATCCTTTCCGCGGTACAGACCAGCGATCGGGTTGGATCCGTTTCCAGATTCACCAACACCATTACCACCCCATCCACCTCTGATATCATATACGGGGATATAGGGAACCATACGGAAGGCCTGTGCCCAGGCATCACCTTCACCCCTGTTGGCATTGCCTTTACGGTCTTCGTAGCTCAGTTGAAGGTTTTCACCGAAACGAAGCCAGTTCTTGGCTTTGAAGCTGGAGTTCGCACGAACGCTGTAGCGTTTGTAGCCGGTGTATTTGAATGTACCTTTTTGATCGAAGTAGTTCATGCCCACAGAAAATGCACTGCGATCAGTACCGCCGCTGATGGTTAGCTGTTGATTGGTCATAAGGGCGGGCTGTGTCAGCTCCTTGAACCAGTTGGTTCCGGGGCTGGTGCGCATGATCTGGTAGATGTTGCCATAGTTTTCGATCGAATACAGATCGGGATTTGCCCGGGGATCTGAACCGCTGACACCACCATCAAAAGGTCCGCTGACGACGATGAATTCAGGAATAGAGAAAGAACCCTGTGAACCGAAGACAGGATGTTTGTATGGATCGATCGGATCAGGCGTAGCGTTTGGATCACCGGGGAAGGAAGTTCTTCTCAGGTATTCCACGTACTGCTCAGTATTGAGGAGTTCGGGAAACTGGCTGTCGGTGATCACCTGTGAGCCGACGTAAGAATCGTAAGAAACAGTCAGGCGACCGGATTTACCTTGTTTGGTGGTGATGATCACCACACCGTTCGAGGCGCGGGCACCATAGATAGATGCTGCAGAAGCATCTTTCAGGATCTGGATCGACTCCACGTCATTGGGGTTGAATTTTGATCCATCGGTAGTGGGAACCCCATCCACGATGTAGAGCGGGTCATTGTTACCGGTGGAGTTAAAACCGCGGATGCGGACAACCGCACCCTGGCCCGGCTCACCGGAACTGCTGACCGTAACACCTGAGGCGCGGCCCTGGAGCTGCGCACCGAGGTTGGAAGATGGTGTAGCCTGGAGATCTTTGGTGTTCACAACAGACACGGCACCGATGATGTCTTTTTTCCGCTGGGTAGTATAACCTACTACCACGATCTCGTTCAGGTTGGTGGTGGCCGTTTTGAGCGTGACATTTGCAGTGGTTCCGTTGATCGTCACTTCCTGCGTCTCCATGGATACATTGGAAACAACCAGAACCGTTCTGCCTGCAGGGACAGAGATGGAATACGTACCATCATTGGCAGTTTGCGTGGCAACCGAGGTGCCTTTTACCAGAACTGTAGCTCCGGAAACCGGTTGCCCGGCGTCATTGACGACTTTACCGGAAACAACACCTTGTGCAATTGCTGCCGAGTAAAACAGCAGAGAGAGAAAGAACATTGGCAACAGCTTACCAATGTAACTCGAGGGTTTTAGCTTCATACAACAGTGTTAGAATTGGTGATAAAAAATTGTGGTATTCTAATTAAACAGGACACATTTTTATGCTCACAATCCAAAAGTCAATCGTTTGTTTTCATAACCCCCAATGGGCGGAGCAGCAGGTACGGAAGGACCACCAGAACAATTTCTACAAAAACGTGATTTTTTAAGCTGCCCGCGGACGCAGGCACGATGAAGACCAGGCTTCTGGGAGAGAAAGCAGTAGCAGGTAAACAATCGTTTGCTTAGAAGAGAAATGATAGGGGTTTCCTCCTTCTTTGTACAAATTAGGACAAATAAACTATCCGCCCAACATTTTTTAACAGATTGTTTGCAGAAAACCGCAAAAAAAATTCACTTGTATTTTTTTATCCCAAACTGATGCTTTATTGCAATCTTTTACTACTAACAAACGGTAGTTGAAAGGATTGCGCATGGGGCATACCCGGTACTATCCATTCGAAAAATTGCGCAGAATTTTCAATGTTGCAACAATATAATATGTAGAGCTTCAACTACACCGTCCTTGCCGGGATTACAGCAGAACGGGGGCATGAACTACTTTTGTCCTCGCCGTCAATGAAGTTCTTTGTGGGAGATTTAATTCGAATCCTATGACACCCACCCTCACCCCTGTCCTCATCATTGATGATGACACCGACCACTGCTTTTTGCTTGAACATTTATTGATGCTGGAAGACATACCCGCAGTGGCGGTTCACAGCCTCGAAGCTGCACTGTATCACCTGCAGCATTATCCGACACGGCAGGTTATTCTTGACAATCAATTGCCGGATGGACGCGGCAGCGATTTCCTGAAAACCATTTTCCAAATCGACCCTTCTGTTCAGGTGATATTCGCCACCGCCGACACCACCCGTGGACTCAAACAAAGGATGATCTCCCAGGGCGCAAGTGCATTCTTTTCCAAACCCTATGACCACCGGTTGCTCGTCAAGTCGCTGCAACAGGACACCAGGCAGTTGTGCTGAATGGTACAATGAAAAAACCCCTGCTGTCGGTAAGCTGACAACAGGGGTGGTTTTCATGACTCGCGGAAAGGCCTTAGTCCATATCCAGGTCAAAATCATCCGCAGTTTTGCGGATACTGAACGTATCATGTTTTTTCAGAAATGATTCGTGTTTTTTATAGACAGCTTTGTCTCCCTCCTTGCCATTGATGGTAAGCTTGCCGGCTTTGTGCTCAATGGTATATTCGCCATCCTTATCGATCAGACCTGAAGCATCAAGATCATCCACAAAAGTTTTATATTCCTTCAGATCAGCTTTTGCTTTCTCGATTTCCACCTTTGCTTTTGACAATTCCTTTTCCAGCGTGGGCCCGAGGTTTTGTAATTCCGTCTTTACATCGTCCAATTCCTTTCCGATCTCCTTTGTGTTCAATTCAAGCTTCATCTTATCCCAGTCCACTGATGCCAATGACGCATTCACATCGGCCATGATCTTGTTCATGTCCACGCTGCGAAGTGTAACTTTGATATCGTTGTCAAGTTTCTCCATATCGATTTCCTTCATGGCGTTGTCGATATCGGCTTTGATCTTTACCATATCCACCTCTTTCAGGGCCTGGTTAACCTCTGCCTGGATCTTCGCCATATCTACTTTCTCCAACGCAAGTTTTATATCGGTGCGGATGCGCTCTCCATCGAATTCCTTCATGGCCTTTTCGACCTCTTTCATGGCTTTGCTCATTTCGGCATCGATGTCTGTTTCATCCAGTTCGCGAATGGCATCATCAAGGTCGCGGATCTTACGGTCACGGCCCGCCGGTACGGTATCCGTCTGAACATAGAGATTACTGTCGGCAGGTTGTTGTGGAGCCTGATCCCAGGAAATGAGTACGGTGGCAACTGTTCCCAGCGCGGCGATTGCCAGGCTGAGGCGGGTAAAGGAAGCGCGGAGCGGTTTCATTGTTGTCGATTTTGATTTAATGACGAAAGATTTCGTACTCAAATATACGATCCGCTTCGTAGAAAGTTACAGGGAAGTTCAATTTTAACAGTTTCGCGCTAATCCCGAGGGATCGGGAGCCAAGTGGGCAAAGAACCTTTAGATGATATAGACTTTCTTTAGATTGATGATTTAGCGGAAATTAGAACAAGAAGCGGGGTGAACCTGGCCACAGTCGTTTATCAGAGCCCTTCGACCCTTCGACAGGCTCAGTGCAGGCAGTGCAGGCAGGGCAAGTACGCCCCTTGCCTCGCTCCTGGGTTACTCTGGGCCGGGTCGTAATTGGTTCTCCAGGCAAATGACCGGCAAGGACGCGCATTGGATACAATGGGGAAAAAGAATACGGCATAACATGCGCGGCCGAAGGCAAAGCTGGCGGGCGCCTGAGCAATGTAACTGCTTAACCTTACTATACGGAGCGCCATCGTCAGCTTTAGCGCATCACTATGCCGTATTCCCCCATTGGATCCGAGCGCA
>JAEZAM010000103.1 GCA_023430465.1 Bacteroidota bacterium
TGCCCATTTCATGGGATCCACGGTCGTTATCCGCATCATGGAGATCGGGCTTTTTGTATTTTTCTTTATACATATCATCCAGGGCTACCTGCTTGTTGCGAAAAACAAGGCCGCCCGCAAGATCAACTATGCGGTGAAGCCGGGTACAAAGGGCACCACATGGTACAGCAAGTCAATGGGCCTGCTGGGCACTTTGTTGTTATTATTCCTTGTCATGCACATCGCGCATTTCTGGGTCCCTTCCCGCGTGACACTAGACCTGGCACCGGTTCAATACGGAGATATGGAAGCGCATGATCTGTTCGCGCGAATGGTTGCCGTGTTCCAGGAACCCTGGGTGGTGATCCTTTACCTCTTGGGCTGCATCTCTCTCGCATGGCACCTGCTCCATGGATTCCAAAGTGCCTTCCGGACACTGGGCCTTTCCAATCACCGGTACATTGCACTTATCCAGTCGCTGGGTGTTGGCTTCTCCATCATCGTGCCTGCGCTTTTTGCACTCATGCCGATTAGTATGTATTTTGGCTGGATTCGTTAATTCGCGGAGAACACCGCAAGCTCTTTCTTGTTATTCATTGTACGACGTAAACAATCATATTCCTCCACTGCCAGCGCAGTTTGGAAAAATCTTCGACTATGCTTGATGCTAAAATTCCTTCAGGTCCATTGGAACAGAAATGGACGGATTACAAAGGTCACTGTAAACTGGTCAACCCTGCCAACAAGCGCAAACTCGAGATCATCATCATCGGTACTGGTCTCGCCGGGGCATCTGCCGCTGCTGCATTGGGCGAATTGGGTTACCAGGTAAAGGCTTTTTGTTTCCAGGATTCACCGCGCCGCGCGCACAGTATCGCTGCACAGGGTGGTATCAACGCTGCCAAGAATTACCAGAATGATGGTGATTCTGTTTTCCGTTTATTTTATGATACCATCAAGGGTGGCGACTACCGCGCACGTGAAGGAAACGTACATCGCCTCGCCGAAGTAAGCGTTAATATCATCGACCAGTGCGTGGCACAGGGTGTGCCCTTTGCCCGGGAATATGGCGGTCTGCTCAACAACCGCTCTTTCGGTGGTACACAGGTAAAAAGAACGTTCTATGCTGCCGGCCAGACTGGCCAGCAACTATTGATAGGAGCCTACCAGGCCCTGGAACGCCAGGTGGCCCTCGGCAATGTAAAAATGTATACCCGCCACGAAATGCTGGATGTAGTGCTGGTGGATGGAAAAGCAAGGGGCGTTATTTGCCGCGACCTTATCACCGGTGCACTGGAAAGACATTCGGGCCATGCCGTCTTGCTTTGCTCCGGCGGATATGGTAACGTATTTTATCTCTCCACCAACGCCATGGGCAGCAACGTTACCGCAGCTTGGAAAGCACATAAGAAAGGCGCCTTCTTTGGCAACCCCTGCTTCACTCAGATCCACCCTACTTGCATCCCCGTAAGTGGAGATCACCAGAGCAAGCTGACACTGATGTCAGAGTCGCTGCGCAATGACGGCCGGATATGGGTGCCCAAAAAGAAAGACGACAATCGCAAGCCAAACGATATACCCGAGGATGAACGGGACTATTACCTGGAAAGACGCTACCCCGCCTTCGGTAACCTGGTACCGCGTGACGTAGCTTCCCGCGCTGCCAAGGAAAGATGTGATGCCGGGTATGGCGTGGGTACCACCAAACAGGCAGTTTACCTGGACTTTAAATACAACCTTGTAAACAAGTATGGCCGTGTGGAGGCTAACAAACGCGGCCTTGAAAATCCCGATTACGACACCCTCGTACGCCTGGGTAAAGAAGTGGTGAAAGAAGAATATGGTAATCTCTTCGATATGTACGAAAAGATCACCGGTGAGAATCCTTATGAAGTGCCCATGCGGATCTATCCTGCAGTGCATTATACCATGGGTGGTCTTTGGGTCGATTATGAACTTATGACAAACGTGAAAGGCTTGTATGCCCTGGGTGAGGCTAACTTCAGTGATCACGGTGCAAATCGTCTCGGAGCCTCTGCGTTGATGCAAGGTCTTGCAGACGGTTATTTCGTGATACCTTATACGATTGGCAACTACCTCGCTGACGAGATCGCCACCAAACCAATTCCGCTCACTCACGAAGCTTTCGAGCAAACGGAAAAAGCCGTACGTGATCGTATCGAGACACTTCTTAGCATCAAAGGAAGCCAGACAGTGGAAAGTTTCCACAAGCGTCTCGGCAAGATCATGTGGGAGAAATGCGGCATGGCCCGCAATGCACAGGGTTTGCAGGAAGCCATCGGCGAGATACAGCAATTGAAAAAGGAGTTCTGGTCAGATGTTCGCATCCCCGGTACCAGCAATGAAATGAACAACGAACTGGACAAAGCCGGTCGTGTGGCTGATTTCATTGAACTGGGAGAACTCATGTGCCGTGATGCACTCAACCGCAACGAAAGCTGCGGCGGCCACTTCCGCGAGGAAAGCCAGACAGAAGAAGGTGAGGCAAAACGTGACGATGCCAACTATGCTTACGTTGCGGCCTGGGAATACAAGGCAGACAGTAACTGGGAGCTGCACAAGGAAAACCTGGAATTTGAAGTCGCAAAACCGAGCCAGCGGAGCTACAAATAATATCAATAGCCAGACTTATATACCACCGGTGATACCGGTTTTGAAAACAGAGGAACTATGAACTACACAATGAATCTCACACTCAAGGTATGGCGGCAAAAAAATGCGGTCTCAAAAGGAGATTTTGAAACATACCAGGTAAAAAACATTTCTTCCGAAATGTCTTTCCTGGAAATGATAGATGTACTGAACGAAGACCTGATCCGCGAAGGACGTGATCCCATCGCATTCGATCACGACTGCCGCGAAGGCATCTGCGGGGCCTGCTCGATGTACATCGATGGCCGCCCTCATGGCCCCTGGCATGCAAATACCACCTGCCAGTTGCACATGCGTGCGTATAAAGACGGCGACACCATCACGATCGAACCCTGGCGCGCGAATGCATTTCCAGTCATCAAGGACCTGGTGACGGACCGCAGTGCATTTGATCGCATCATCCAGGCCGGGGGGTATATTTCTGTTAACACTGGTAATGCCGTTGATGCCAATGCCATCCCTGTTGAAAAGGAAAAGGCAGACATGGCTTTCGCCGCGGCAGCCTGTATCGGTTGTGGTGCCTGCGTGGCAGTTTGTAAAAATTCCTCAGCGTTGCTTTTTGTATCTGCGAAGGTCTCTCACCTCGCGTTGTTGCCACAAGGCGCACCCGAGAAAAGAAAACGCGTACTCGGTATGGTGGCGCAAATGGATAAAGAGGGTTTTGGTTCCTGTACAAATACCGGCGCATGTGAGGCCGTTTGTCCAAAGGAAATATCCATCACTAATATCGCACGGCTCAATGCGCAGTATACCGCCGCAGGGTTGTCTGCAGATCGCAGTGATGTGGTTACGAAAGATTAATAGATTTCAGAAGCTATAAGATGCCCTGATGGATGCCGTCCACAGGGCATTTGTTTTTGTATGCTTGCGGTAATCCACTGCCGGCCCAATACTGAGCCGGCTACTTGCAAACCAGCCCGCCGACCAGTTCATTCCCAAACCTGCGCGGGTGGTCGGGCCATTTATGCTCAGCCCGGGTCCGGCAAGTATACTGGTAAAGAGTGCCGGAAGAAGCTGGTAGCTCAGGCCTCCGGAAAGGTTGAAATAGAAATAATCTCTGTATCGGAAATTCCGGCCCACTATTTTCTCGCCCTTTCCCGGAAAGACCGCGACAGCAGCCCCGGCAATAAACCTCCAAGGCCTTTTCATGAGACTTCGTCCTATTTCGTGCGGGTACCATTGATAGTGCAACTGGATGCCCGGGTAGTGGGTGGAAGCAAGTTCACCCAGGGGCATACTGATGCCCAGCCCGGCCAGGTGATGATGGCGCCTCAAACTGCTATCAGCCAGCTCCTGGGAACTTCCCGTGAAGCAGCGCATAAGCAGGATCAACACAGCAACTTTTTTCATAACGTTTCGGGTCAAATTTGGCCTTTTTTTCTGAAATACCCGCAGGATACCGTTTTCATGCAATAAAATCACCGAATTTTACGATTGTGTATAAACTCGCTGCTATTGAATGGGTTACGAAGTATATTGATTCTTGTCCTCCTGGTTTTTGGCTGTATTTCGGGCCATGGCCAGCAGCCGGGTGCCAACACTTCCAACCTGCGAAAAAAGCGCATCGCCAACAATGCTGACAGTATCCGGCTGGACACCACGAGTATCATCCCCAATACCTTCCGTATCGAAGGAGTGGATCGGGCTGACTACCACCTCGATTTTGTGAACGCAGACCTTCACTGGTTCAGACGGCCCGCGATTGACAGCCTCGTGATTGTCTATCGTGTTTTCTCCTTCCGGCTCAACCCGGTTGCCCAGCGGGTCAGGTATGACAGCGTCATGAATAACATGTCCCTCACGCCTTACGAGTTCAACAATGACCTCACAGATGCCCAGCGGGGCATTTTCAATTTTGGTACGCTTAAGGCCGAAGGAAGTTTCGGGCGACAGATATCGTTTGGGAACTCGCAGGACGCTGTCCTGAACTCAACACTCAACCTCCAGCTCAGCGGTCTCCTTGGCGACAGCATCGAAGTGCAGGCAGCCATCACGGATAACAACATCCCTATCCAGCCGGATGGAAATACCCAGCAACTCAATGAATTTGACCAGGTGTTTTTGCAATTCAAAAAGAAAAACTGGCAATTGAATCTCGGCGATATCGATTTGCGGCAAAACCAGAGCTATTTTCTGAATTTTTATAAGCGATTGCAAGGCGTTTCCTTTCAGACGGTAAATAACATCACTGACCGCGTTCAGTCGCGCACGCTGGCGAGTGGATCGATTGCCAAAGGGAAATTTACCCGCAATGTATTCCAGGGGCTCGAAGGGAACCAGGGCCCTTACCGGCTCACCGGCGCCAACAATGAACTTTATTTTATCGTGCTTGCAAACACAGAGCGGGTATTCCTCGATGGGCAACTGCTGCAGCGGGGAGAAGACCAGGACTATGTCATCAACTACAACACCGCCGAGGTGACCTTCACACCGAGAAGAATGATCACGAAGGACAGCCGGATTCAGATCGAATTTGAATATGCCGACCGGAATTTTCTCAATGCAAACTTTTACATTTCAGAAGAAGTTGATATCGATAAAAAACTGCGGCTGCGCGTTGGCGCGTTCACCAATACCGATTCAAAGAACTCCCAGATCAACCAGGTACTGGATCCATCTCAAAAGCAATTTCTCGCAGACCTGGGCGATAGTATCCAACGAGCTTTTTATCCCTCCGCGCTGGTTGACACGTTCTCTGCAGGAAAGGTATTGTATGAGAAAATCTATTTTGACCCGGGAACAGGGTTGGATTCTTTTTACCAGTATTCAACCGACCCGGCCGTAGCGAAGTACAATCTTTCTTTTGTCGATGTCGGTCCGGGCAGGGGAAATTATGTACCGGAGTTCAACGGAGCAAATGGAAAGGTATTCCGGTATGTACCGCCGGTTGGCATCAGCCGCCAGGGCAACTATGAACCTGTTACCATCCTGGTGACACCAAAGAAGCAGCAGGTCATCAACCTTGGTCTAGACTATACATTATCCCAAAACACTTTTGTGAAATCAGAAGTGGCTATGAGTAATTATGACCCAAATACATTTTCGAAAATCGATAATGGGGATGACAGGGGTTATGCTGCAAAAGTGCAGGTGGGAAATGTGCAGCCGATAAAATCCAGGAAAAATATACAGTTGCTGACCGGTCTTGACTATGAATATGTCCAGAAGAAATTCAGGCCACTGGAGCGCTTGCGGACGGTGGAGTTTACCAGGGATTGGGGATTACCACTGATCGTAACACCTGAAACGGAGCAGATCATCCGTGCATCGGCGGGCTTTAAAGACAATACCAATCACCTGTTCAATTACCGCTTTACCAGCTATACCCGCGGCAGCGATTATAGAGGTCTTCAAAATGCCATCAACCATACAGGTGGCTGGAAGGGTTGGCAGTTCAACAATGAATTGGTGATCACTGATTTTGATGCAGCGCTCGATAGAGGTCGCTTCCTTCGGCCTACGCTTGACCTTAGCAAGCAATTCCGGAAGGTTGCCAACATCAGGCTGGGAGCGAGGTATGCGCTGGAAAAAAATGAATCCCGCAACAAAGCCACCGATACGCTTACGGCCACGGCATTTGAGTTTGACAGCTATTCGGTTTACCTGAAAACCGATGAGGCAAAGCGGAACAGGCATACGATCACATTTTTCACCCGGTCAGATAAATATCCCGTGGGTACCGGCTTTATCCGGGGCGACCGAAGCCTGAATCTCAACCTGCAATCTGAACTGCTTGCCAATGCCAACCGGCAGTTCTTCCTGACGACAACATTCCGAAAGCTGAAAGTGTATAACAAGTCCGTATCCCTGCAGGAGGAAGAAGAGACCATCCTGGGCCGTGCTGAATATGTAATGAATGAATGGAAAGGCCTGCTGATCGGTAATGTACTGTATGAAGTGGGAGCGGGGCAGGAGCAGCGCCGCGATCTTACTTATCTGGAAGTGCCGGCCGGTACAGGGCAGTTTGCCTGGATCGATTATAACAACGACGGTGTTCAGCAGTTGAATGAATTCGAACTGGCTGCATTTCCCGACCAGGCAAAATTTATTCGTATCCTGACGCCAACCAATGAATTTATCAAGGCAAACTACATCACGCTGAACTATAGCCTGAGCCTCAACCCGAGAGCGCTTTTGAACCAGCCTGATCTCAAGGGGTTTAAAAAACTGGTATCGCGTTTCAACGTGATCACCTCCATGCAGATCAACAAAAAGTCAATCAGCACCGGCAGTTTTGTATTTGATCCTTTTAAGTATTCGGCGAATGATACCGCGCTGATTACGCAGAACACAGTCCATCTCAATACCGTTTCCTTCAACCGCTTCAGCAGTAAATGGGGGATAGACCTGAGCAATCTTCGTAACAATGGCAAGGCGCTCCTGACCTATGGCTATGAAAGCAGGACAGTGAATGACTGGATCGCGAAACTGCGCATCAACCTAAGCAGGGCTTTATCTTTCAATACCAATGTGCGAAAGGGAAGCAATTCATTGTTTACCCCGAACGCCCAATTTGACAACCGCAATTATGACCTGGCGATCCGGAGTACGGAATCAACGCTGAGTTTTATCCGGGGAACATCGTTCCGGCTAGCCACGGGGTATGAGTTTGAACGAAAGAAAAACAGGCCGGAATATGGCGGGGAAAAATCAACCTCGCATTCGCTGAATCTCGAATCTAAATACAATGTGCTGCAGAATAGTTCGATCTCTGCAAAATTCACCTTGAACAGCATCGACTATACAGGTGTTGCCGGATCCGCCACCACCGTGAGTTATATCATGCTGGACGGGTTATTGCCCGGAAAAAATTACCTGTGGAATATCACGCTCACCAAGCGGTTGCTGAATAACCTGGAATTGAATTTTACCTATGACGGCCGCAAGCCGGCGGATGCAAAGCCGGTACATATTGGAAGAGCGTCTGTGACGGCCTTGTTTTAGGTTTCACGCAAAGTCGCAAAGTCGAGAAAGGCGCAAAGATGATATCATTATGCGTCCTTTGCTTTCTTGGCGCCTTTGCGTGAAACTACACATTAAACCTAAAATGCATCACATCTCCATCCTTCACCACGTATTCCTTTCCTTCTATTCTGAGCTTGCCCACTTCGCGGGCGGCGGCTTCTGATCCGTATTTTACAAAGTCATCGTAGCTGATGACTTCCGCTTTGATAAAACCTTTTTCGAAGTCCGTATGAATGACGCCTGCTGCCTGCGGTGCTTTCCAGCCCTGGTGGATGGTCCAGGCACGTACTTCCTGGACGCCTGCAGTAAAGTAGGTGTAGAGGTTGAGTAGTTTATACGCTGAATGTATGAGTCGGTCAAGCGCAGGCTCTTCCATTTTATATTCTTCCATGAACAGTTGCCGGTCATCGGCATTGTCCATTTCGGCGATTTGTGCTTCGATGTTGTTGTTCATGATGATCACTTCAGCCTTCTCATCTTTGACGGCTGCCTTCAATGCCTCGGAGAATTTATTTCCCGTATGCATGGAAGCTTCATCCACGTTGGCTACGTACAGGACCGGTTTTTCCGTAAGCAGGAACAGATCTGCTATGGCTACACGTTCTTCCTTGCTCAGGTCCAGCTCACGGATGCTGCGTCCTTTTTCCAGATGTTCCTTGCAGCGGATCAGCACTTCCAGTTCAGCTTTGATCTTTGGATCAATGCGCGCCTGCTTTTCGGATTTGGATATTTTCTTCTCCACGCTGTCCAGGTCTTTCAACTGGAGTTCGGTGTCGATGATCTCCTTATCGGAAACCGGGTTGATAGCGCCTTCGTCGCGGAGGATGTTCTCATCTTCGAAGCAGCGGATCACATGGATGATGGCATCAACCTCGCGGATGTTGCCAAGAAATTTATTTCCGAGTCCTTCGCCCTTGCTCGCGCCACGCACAAGACCGGCAATGTCCACGATCTCGATCTGTGTGGGAACGATGCGATCAGGTACAACCAGTTCCGCCAGTTTAGTCAGTCGTTTGTCCGGTACATCCACCAGGCCCACGTTGGGGTCGATGGTACAGAATCGATAATTGCTAGCCTGCGCTTTTGCGCTATTGCTGACTGCATTGAAAAGTGTTGATTTACCAACATTCGGTAATCCGACGATACCAGCTTGAAGCGCCATAGTGTTAACTCTTTTATTTTATCCCGGTAGACCCGCAGGGTCTGTTTGGGCGCGCAAAGATAGTGATTTTCACGGGGCAGTATTGTGCCGGTGAGAAGTTTCCATTACCTTCAAACCCAATATTTTGTCACGCAAACACGACGAGTACTCATGGCTTTAAGCAGAATCTGGACCGCCTTTATACTTGTAGCAATCCTGGTGGCCGCAGGCCGGTTTATTTTCCAGCCCGGTGATGAACGGATCTTCAGCCAGATGGTCACGGGCAAGAATACCGATACCGTTTATGCGAAGACGGTGAATGCCGCTGCACTGCCCCTGCGCGTACAGGAACAGTTTGACCAATCCAACCAGGCCGTCTGGGGTAAAGAGATCGTGCGGAAGACCGGGCCGGGAGTTTATTCTGTTTATGCAAAGGAGAAAGACCGTGCGGTTTCATCAGTTGCGTTGCGAACTGTAGACAGCATGCAGGTGCCCGCCGAGGTGCGGCAGCAATTCGGTCGTAAGATCATCGCTGTGTGGGACAAGAACAAGGTGGTAAAGGAAGGTGCCGACAGCTATCGCGTTTATCGCCTGCTGCCAACGAACGGATTGTTCGAGGCCTGCCGTGATGCTGTGACCTTGTGTATCGGGCTGATAGGAATCATGGCCCTGTTCATGGGCTTTATGAATATTGCGGAGCGGGCAGGGGGTATCCGCTTTTTGTCCAGGATCATCGGACCATTTTTTGAAAAAATATTTCCGGAGGTACCGAAGAATCACCCGTCGATGGGCCACATGGTAATGAATTTCTCCGCCAACCTGATGGGGCTCGATAATGCCGCCACTCCATTTGGTATCAAGGCCATGGAAAGCCTGCAGGAGATCAATCCGGATAAAGACCGGGCATCGAACCCGCAGATCATGTTCATGTGTTTGCACGCTTCTGGCCTTACATTGATTCCCACATCAATCATAGCCGACAGGGTTGTGCTGGGATCCGATTATCCCACATCTATTTTCATTCCATGTATGATCGCCACGTTCGCTGCTACTATGGCAGCATTGATCATGGTGTCGATCCGGCAGGGCATACGGCTACTGCAGCCGGTGATCATGCTTTGGGTGTTCGGTATCACATTTGCCATTGCCCTGCTGATCTTCTATATCAAATCGCTGGATTCCCAAGGTGTACAGATGTTTTCGAGCAGCGTAAGTAACGGGATCATTTTGCTGATCTTCCTTCTTATCGTTCTCGGTGCTATTTATAAAAAGACAAACATCTTCGATGCCTTCATCGAGGGCGCAAAGAGCGGGTTCGATACGGCCATCAGGATCATTCCTTACCTCGTGGGATTACTTGTGGCGATCAGCCTGCTGCGAAACAGCGGCGCCTTTGATTTCCTGCTGGACGGGATCAAGCAGGTGTTCATTCTTTTCGGAGGAGATACGCGCATCGTTGATGCTCTGCCAACTTCACTGGTGAAGCCGCTTAGCGGACAGGGGGCACGTGCCCTGATGATCGATACGATGAATGCGCATGGACCTGATTCCTTTGCAGGCAATCTCGCCTCTGTTTTCCGCGGCTCTGCGGATACAACCTTTTATATCCTTGCTGTCTATTTCGGCGCAGTGAATATCAAGAATTCCCGTTATTCGGTGGTGACGATGTTACTGGCCGACCTGGCAGGGATTATTACTGCCTGCATACTGGCGTATCTGTTTTTTGGTTAAGTTTCACGCGAAGCCGCCAGGTAAAAAAAAGACGCAAAGGAAATGATCCTTTTGCGTCTTTTTCGTCTTTGCTATCCTGGCGTCCGCTCGAGAAACCTAGAAAGTCACGGTGTTACTCAACGTTCTCGGCAGGAAATTATTCCCTGCTCCGTTTGTTGAGCTTCTTCCGCGATACAGGAGCGTATAACTTCTTTTCTGGTTGAAGGTAACTGTCGCCGTATCCAGTGCATTCATTGTACCTGCAGCACGGACGATCAAGGAGTCAGTCACCCCTGACGTGAACCGGGTACCCGTGCGATAGGGAATGAATGGTGTTACATCTTTCACGGGAATGTTGCTGAACACGTTTGCGTCAAGCAGTTTGGAATATACATCCACGTTCGAAGGCAAACCATTTTTCACGAATACAAAATTCGCAAACCTGACCCTTGCACTCGTATCCGTCGGTATTTCGATGTTATTCTCTACGGTTAATTGTTTCACTGAAGAAAGCGTGTCGTAGAAGAATATTGTGTACGATTTATTTGCCTGGAAATTACCGGTGAATGATAATGCTGGTTGTGGCGAAGTGGTCAGCGTGTCACGCAAGGTAAATGAATGCGTACCGGGTGCAATACCATAGGTAAGACCGTTGCCGAGATAAGTGAAATTGGCCGAAGTGGTCTGGGTGTATTGCATCACTGTGCCGCTCAGTCTTCCTGCGTCCATGAAAAGAAAATTGCGCTGGATGCCGAGGGCGGCGTTCTGCACCTGTACTTTGGCGAGGTTTGAAAAGTCATCCACCACCTCCGCCTGTGCGGTTTCAACCTTGTCTTTATTACATGCCAGTAATGCAGTGGCGACTACACCTGCGAGACCGGCTATTTTAAATAGTTTCATTCGTTTCAGTTTTTAGGTTCGCTTAGTCGGGTTTGGAAAACCATTGTTCCAGGGTGTGGTAATCAAGCGCCAGGGCGCCAATGCGTCTGAGTTCTTCTACGTTGTAGAGGTACTCGGAGTTATAACGCGGCCTTGCGCGATACACCCATTTCAGGTTGTTATCGGTGAAGAGATCAGCACCTGTCGGTGGCGCGAAATCGCGGTAAACCTGCAAGCCATTTACTTCATCGGTGTAGTGGTATTTCCTGAGATCCACCCAGGTTTCCAGCATTCCCCAACCATACATCGCAATGTACTTCTGAAGCATGATGTGTGAAAGGGTCAGGTCGTTTGCAGCAGGCACTACCAGGGGGTTGGCCAGGTAAGTATCTTCTGCGGTCTGGGTGATCTTTTTTGCATCCGGTACAGAAACCTCGTAGTTCGTGCGCAGTTCATTGAAATGCAGCTTAAGGCCTTCGAGGTAAGCTGTGCGGGCTTCCTGCTTCATGTTCTTGTAGTAGTAAGCCTCTGCTTTGTTGAACTTCATTTCAGCAGCGGTGATCACCGGCCAGATGGGTGCATTCTTAAATATGTAGCGGGAGTTATTGTCATTGGCCGGAGCAGCGGTCACTTCCCAGAGTCCACCCCAGAAATTATCAGGACGATCAGCAACTGCAAGTCCGTCGGTTCCTTTGTTTGGTCTTACACCTTTATACGTTCCGTTTGGATTTTCACGGATGATGTATGGCGCGCGTGGATCCACAACTGCGGTAGGGAAGGCACCATTGATACCGGACATAAGATCAGCGATGAAACGCGTCTGTCTCAGGGTACCAACGTTACCGCGGAATGGTGAGTAATAGCTATACGTTCCGGTATTACCCGCATTTGACCATTTCACAGAAGAGTTGTCAGCGTTCACCAGTGCAGAGCGGTCTGCATAGTAGATCACTGAATCGGGATTGTATTCTGTTTTGCGTGAAAGGTGGTTGAAAGAACGGGCAAGTACGCCATAAGCGAACTTTTTCCACTTTTCACGGTCACCACCATTCATCCACTCATCACCAAGCGCAAGGTTGGCCTGGCTCACGGCACCGTCGGTCCGCTCCAGGTAGGAGAGGGCGAGGTGGGCAAGACGGCGAACTTCCGCATATACTTCTGCCTGCTCATCATACTCGAATACCAGGCGGCTTTTGTCAAATGCCTGGTTGAGGATCACTTCGCCATACACAGATGTCAGCGAAAGCCATGACCAGGCGCGGATGGCAAGGCCAACGCCTACATAATCCCATTTCTCTTCTTCTGCACCCCATTCAACCATTTTGTTAAGGTTTTCACCTTGTCCAAAATAATGAGCGGCCCATACAGAACCGAGGATATCGCTGTTGCTGGTTGCACCACCCATACGGTCATACTGGTTCAGCGTTGTATTGGTAGCCCAGTACTGCACATATCGGCCGATATAGAGACCATCGTTTTGTGGTCCGTAGAGTGTACCATTCGCCGTGTGGTGAATCGCCATGTTGGCGATGATGTTTGGAAGAAGCGTTTCCACAGGTACCCGCACCGTTGCGTTCGGATTCTGGTACGCATCGTCTATCTTCTTCGTGCAGGATACACCGAGCAGGATGGCTGCCGCGGGTACTGCAATTGCTTTGATCAGATTATTTTTCATTACTTGAATGCTTTAATGTTTAGAAGGTTGCTCTCAAACCAATGTTCAGACTGATCGGTGCTGGTAAAGTACCGTAGTCAAATCCAAATGCACCAACACCTCTTGAACCGGCTGTGTTACCATTCACGCCCGGATCAGGACCTGTATAGTTTGACAGCAGTATCAGGTCGTTCGCAGTGAGGAAGAAACCGAGTGATTTCATACCACGGATCTTGCGCACAAAACCATTGGTGAATGTATGGCTCAGTGTCAGATCACGAAGGCGGAACCAATGTACATCTTTCTCGATGAATGCTTCTTCCGGCATGTTGGATGCGGTGTAATATGCATCGAGGTATTGTGGGATCACAGCGATCGTGTTCTTGGTTGGATTGGCACTGTTCTGCAAACCATCATTCAATACACCTTCTACGATCCGGGGCTCAAGCCTGTCGATCGTAAGCGGGCTCTTGCCGATGCTGGTCAGATACATCCTTGTGCCGTTGAAGATATCACCTCCAACTTTGAGATCCCAGAGGAAGCTCAGCTTCCAGTTTCTGAAACGGAAATTGTTATTCCAGCCGACGGTGAAATCAGGGTTCCTGTCACCACGCACTTTGAATGTACCGTCAGAGATAGGCAACCCGTTTGCAGGGTTGATCAGCAACTGGCCGGCATTGTTGCGGGCATAGCCATGTGCAGTGATGGTAGTTGTTGGTCCGCCCAGTGCGATACCGCCTCTGGCGTTACCATACAACCAGGTATCAGCAAGGTAGTACTCAGCTACGTTTGCAGGCAGCTTGATCACCTTGTTCCACATTTTGTTGAAGTTCACACTCATGTCCCAGCCGAAATCCTGTTTGGAAACGATTGGTGTATTCAGCGTTACCTCCACACCCTGGTTGCGCGTGCTACCTGCGTTCTGTGTATTCAACACGAAGCCGGTTGCGTAACTGAGGCGGAAACCTTCAATGATCTGGTCCTGGTTCAGCGTGTTATAGTAACTCACATCGAGGCTGAGCCGGCTTTTCAGCATACGGAGCTCTGTACCGAGCTCGTATGTTTTCTGTCTTTCAGGCTCGAGATTCGGGTTCGAATTCGTGAACGCGTAGGAGAATCCACCACCCGAGCTCTGGTTGTTCGTAAACACAGACTGGGTAGAATATGGTCCGTTGAGACGCGCTGTTCCTGCCAGTGAGGTGCGGAGTTTCCAATAGTTGATCACGCCACCTTTCTTCACTGCCGGAATGATGTCTGACATGATCAGGCTAAGGCTGGCACCAGGGTAGTTATAGTTCCTGTTCTGCTTTGGCAGGGTAGAAGCGGTTTCAAAACGGTGTGTATAGCTAAGGAACACCATGTTGCGGTAGCTGGCGGCCGCCTCACCGAAGTAGGCGATCTGGCGAACAATAGACTGGTTGTATTCACCGAATACGTTGCGGAGCAACTTCGTGCGTGTGCTTGGCTTGGTTGCGCTGCTGTCGCTTGCAGGTAATACGTACTGATCGAAGTTGGCATCGGTAAGCACCACACCATCCTTGTACATTTTACCGTTTGACACAGAGTCAACCACACCTGTACCGCTCATCGCGTACATCTTGGTTTCGTAGTCCTGCCACATCGTTCCACCCATAAAGCGGAAGTTAAAGTTACCGACCTTCTTTGTAGCGGTTGCTGTGATGGTGTGATTGTAGCCGTTGTATTTCCTCCAGAAATTATCTTGCAAGCCACCTACACCGCGGGAGATATAATAAGACTGGGGGTGGTAGCGAAGATATCCTTCTGTTTCATACCTGTCATATCCAAAACGACCCGATACGGTCAGCCAGGAAAATGGAGTCAGGTTAACGCCGAGGCTGGCGGTATAACGGTCTGTTTCGTCGTAGTTCTTGTTCTTGTTTACGTTGAACAGCGGGTTATCCAATTCGGCATTGGCATTGGCCAGGTTATCTGCGAAAATGGGAAGTTTATCTCCGTTGTCATCCTTGAACTCCCGGATGTCAAGGCTGCCGGGCCATGCAAGGAGGCTAAGCATAAATCCACCTGCACTGCGGAGTACCTTGGTGTTTTTTGATTTGATGTAAGAAACGGCTGGCATGATCTCGAGCACCTTACCGATCTTGGTTGTGTTGGAGATACGGAAATTGTAGCGCTTGAAATTGTTCACAGGTACCACGCCGTCCTGGTCGAAGTAGGAGGCAGATACACGGAAAATTGAATTCTTTACACCGAAATCAGCGCCGAGGTTATGCGTTTGTGCAAACCCGGTGCGGAAGAAATAATCCTTGTTATCATGAACGGTAACTCCTGGCTCATAAGCAGGACCAAAATAACGGAACACGCCGGTGTTGGTGCCGTTGCTGCCGTTGGAGTATGCATCATAAGTTTCCGGGAAACGTGTAGTGCGCTGCAGACGGAAGCTGTTATCATACTGCAATGCGAGTTTGTTTGATTTCGCCTTGCGGGTGGTGATAACGATCGCACCGGAACTTGCCTGGCTACCATAAAGGGCCGTTGCTTCAGGTCCTTTCAGTACGGTAACTGTCTGGATATCGTTCGGATTGATATCAGCAATACGGTTCTGGTAATCCGTGTTACGGTTTGACGTGCTGGTGAGCCCCGTCCTTTCCACCATCCCGACACCGCTGCCACCATTTGAGTTTTCATCGATGGTCTGGTTATCGAGGATAACACCATCTACGATGAACAATGGCTGGTTGCTCAGTGAAAGCGAGTTGAAACCGCGGAGGACGATGCTGGATGATGCACCTGCTGTACCGGAGGTTTGGTTAATGGTGAGACCGGCAACACGGCCCTGCAGACCATTCAGGAAGTTCTCACGCTGAGTTTCCTTGATCACTTCTCCATCCACTTTTTGCGTGGAATAGCCCAGTTCGCGCGCATTCCGGCGGATGTCCATCGCGGTAACGACGACTTCGCCAAGCGTACCTTCGGACGACTTGAGGCTGACCCCAACCGTATTCCCGGCACCGGGGCGTACCTCCTGTGGTTCATATCCCACATAAGAGATCTGCAGTGTCTGACCCGGATCTACCTGGATCGTGAACACACCCTGTGCATTTGTCTGGGCCATACGGTTAGTACCCTTAACACGGACGGTCACACCCTGGAGAGGGGTCTTGTTATCGTCCGACAGCACAGTACCCGTGATCGTTCGTTGCTGGGCCTGCGATACGGCAGGAAGCAGGACAAACACGGCGCACAATGCTACTACTAACTGGAGAATTTTTCTCATAGCTGTGTTGTTGTTTTAAATATGTAAATAAGCAGTTTGCGGGATTATTAGTTATAACAATTGAATACCGGCGTCTGCATAGGGTTTTAATACTGGATCGTCTGGTGAAAGTTCAGTGATAAGGATGTCAATCTTGCTGAGGTCACATATCTGGATAGGTTGAAACGTATTGATCTTTTCTGCAATGGCCAGGCACACCACTTTTTGTGACGACTCGATCATTGCTTTCTTTAACTGCACCACTTCCCAATCGTTGTCGGTAACGCCACTGTGTATATCAATGGCATTGGTGCCAAGGAAACAGATATCTGCTTTCACCTGGCGGATCTTGGCAATTGCTTCAGGACCGACAGTGATCTTCGAACTTTTGGAGATCTTATCCCCGATGAGGATCACGTCGATATTCGGATGATCCATGTATTCAAGAATGGCGGCGATACTGCCGGAGATAAATGTAGCCCTGAGTTGTGCAGGCAGCAGCCTCGCCATCTCCACGATCGTTGTTCCACCACCAGTTAATACAAACATGCCGTTCTCGATCAGCGTGATCGCCTTCTGTGCTATTGACTTTTTTTGGTTCTGGGAGTAAACTCCGTTGCTCGGGATATGTACCTGGCTGAATGAACGGGAGAGGGCGCCACCATGGACTTTGATAAGCTTGCCTTCTTCGGCAAGCTCCAGCAGATCCCGGCGTACTGTATCCTCCGATACGTTGATATCCACGCTAAGCGAAGAGGACAACACGCGGTTGTGAAGGTTCACCTGCTGTAATATATAGGTCTGCCGTTCCTTTTTAAGCATTTCGTTAGAGTTGGCGTATGTTAAATGTACATTAAAATACCGCACAAAAACGCACAAAGCAGTAAAAATTTGCAGGAATGTGGAGATATCGTGCAAAAAACTTGCAGGTATTTTCAGGTTATTCCCCGTTTGCAGTAACGTTTGTTCGTGGCAAGGATGCGGCGAGCCAGCTCAAACCCGCTACTGCGGCTACCAGGGATGCTCCAAGGATGGCGATCTTGCTTTGCAACACAGACCCTGCATCATTGAACGCAAGCAGTGTTATAAAGATCGACATCGTGAACCCGATCCCAGCCAGCATACCTGCGCCCGCAAGGTGTTTCCACCGAAGCCCCTCAGGCAGCCGGGCAATACCCGCCAGGCTGGCAAGCGCGCAAAACATCAGGATCCCGACCGGCTTGCCAACCAACAAACCTGCAATGATACCCAGGGAGAGGTTACTGCTGAAACCTTCCATCCAGCCTGAAGGTATCAGGATGGCGGTATTGGCCAGCGCAAACAGGGGTAATATTATAAAGGAGACAGGAACATGGAGTGCCTGTTGCAGTTTATAGGAAATACTTTTCTCCGTTCCATTTCCAAATGGTATGGCAAATGCGAGCAATACACCCGTGATCGTGGCATGCACACCTGAATGAAGCATGAACCACCACATGACGGGTCCGATCAGCAGGTAAGGCCAGAGCACATGAACACGCAGCCTGTTCAGCACTATCAGGAGCGCAAAAAGACCAAGTGCAATAAACAGGTTGGTGGACTGGATGTCGTCAGAATAAAAAATGGCGATGACCAGGATGGCGCCAAGGTCATCGATGACTGCGAGCGCGGTAAGAAACACTTTAAGTACTGCTGGTACGCGGCGACCAAGCAGGGATAAAATGCCCAGTGCAAAAGCAATGTCTGTTGCCATCGGTATACCTGCTCCGTCTGCGGAAGGCAGGCCGCGGTTAATAAGTAAAAAAATACCGGCAGGCACAAGCATCCCGCCCAATGCACCAACCACGGGAAACGCCGCCTGGCGCAGGCTTGAAAGTTCGCCTGCATATATCTCCCGTTCAAGTTCCAACCCAATCAGCAGAAAAAAGACGGCCATCAGTCCGTCGTTGATCCAGTATTCAAGGCTTTCCGTTCCCACCTTCGCATGCCACATGTCAATGTACCCGCTGCCAATGCCGGAATTTGCCAATACCAGGGAAATCGCTGTGCAACCGATCAGGATAAAGCCCCCCGACTTCTCACTGTGAAAAAACTGGTTGAATAATTTGCTTAGTTTCATTTCTAAACTGATTGCTAAATCGCAAAGATACCCAGATGAACCCGGGCAGATTTACATTTTCATTTAGACTTCATGGCATTTTTTTTCGTTAGCCTTGCAGAAGCAAATCTCTAACCGGCTGAATAACCCACTAAAATGTATAAGATGAAAAAGCTATTCTTTGCTCTCTTCCTACTCGGTGCGATTACCGTCAGCACATCTGTCTCGGCGCAGGATTATAAAACAGGCGTCGGTGTGCGGCTCAGTTCCAGCCCTGCGGTTGTGAACAATGCCATTACATTGAAACATTTCCTTTCTGAATCATCTGCGATCGAGGCTTTGTTCTCCTTCGGAGAACCGCTCTCTCTTGGAGCGATGTATGAACTCCACAAGCCGCTCGGCTCGGCTGGTATCAAGTGGTTCTATGGTGGTGGTGGTTATGTGGGGTTTGATAAAACATGGAACCCGGTTAAGCAAAAAGATGAAACCGATGTACTCGTCGGTGCAATGGGGGTGATTGGCCTGGATTATAAGTTTGCCAACATCCCGCTTAATCTGTCACTCGACTGGAAGCCGGAACTGAATATCGTCAGTGATATTAATTTTGAACCGGCCGCTGTTGGCTTCTCTGCACGATTCACTTTCTGATCAGCTACGGAAAATTGATTTATTAAAAGAAAACCACCTCAGCGGTGGTTTCTTTTTATTCAAATAATTCAAACTTCGACTTCGGTCTTTTATCTTCCAGCCAGCGGAAATTCTGTAACCTCAATTCACCGGGCGTTCGTTGCTTGATCGGCCAGATGGTGCCCGTAACCGAACTTCGGAACACCACGCGGTCAAGTGCCTTTTCACGGAAATAGATATCGATTATGTCACTGGTGGACTGATTCACACCGGTAAATGCGCTGTCAGCATCCTGTATATAATAAATGCATTCGGCAAAGCCCCTGGCCCTGACCGAGTCGATGTTTCCATCAAGAAACCAGCCGTCCATCCTGGATGATTTGATCTGGTTGTACGCTTCACCCTGCACCTGGTTTATCATAAACGCATTCTCAAATGCCTCCACACGATCGGCTTTTTTGTTTTTTGTGAAAAGATGGATCGTATCACCCGTGATCTGGCTTTGTTGTGCCCAAACCACCGGGTTATAATACAGCCTGAACACCGAGTCTTTGAAAGAGTAGTAGAGACTGTCGCAAATGGATTGCAGTGAATCATTAAATATGCGGACATTTCTGTAGGCTTCAAAGTAGCGGTTGGCGCTGTCCTTCTCATTGATCGAGGCCACCCTGATATTCCTGATCGTATCCACGACGACTGAGTCCACCCCAAACCGGTCGGTCAGTCTTGCAGAAAACAAGGTATCTGCAGCCACATAGAGCGAATCGTTGTTCTGCTTGATGATCATGAGGGGCTTTCGCGTAGCAAGTATGGCTTCGGTGTTTTTATTCTGGAAAATCAAGCCCCCGATAATGGTGAACCCCTGCGCCGAATCGATGATGATGGCATTGCCCAAAGCCTGGTAGATGCTGTCATTCTGCAGGATATTATCGCCGGTGATGAATCTTCTTTTTCCATCACGTATTATAGGACGCAATCCAAATTCAGCCTGGCCGGTGCGTTGGTTATAATATCCCTCACGCGTCTCGATGGTCACGCCGCTGGAGTCCGTTATCAGCGTTCGTGAAATGAATCGTGTATCCTGGGTGGCGGTATTGTATTGAAGCGAGTCCGTGACAATATTGTAGGCGGGGTCTTTCAGCACAACGTTACCCTTGAAGAAAACGTCTTTCAGGTCGGCGTAGTACCAGCCCTGCCGGCTGGTCAAAACCGTTTTTCCATTCACTACTTTGCCGCCTTTTTTATAAACCCCGATGTTTGTTTCCATGTCATACTCCAGGTCGGGGGTGGTCAGCGTACCCTTGCCATCCGTCAGCCGGACATTTCCATCGAGGTAGGCTTTTTTTTCCTGGCCCAGGTATAGGAGGTGATTGGAATAGATATCTGCTGTATCAGCATCATTGATATGTACCCGTCCCCAGGCCTCGAATACATTTGTCCTGGAGTTGATCACGCAACTGTCGCAATAGATCAGCGTGGTGTTCTGCCGCAATTTCACATTCCCGGTAACGATCGTCAGGCGCGTGCTGTCATCCACGGTCTGGAAAGTCAGCTTGCGGGTGTTGCTGAGAATATGGATCTGTGTAGTTGTATCGCTGTTTGCCGGGATAGGTTCCTGCGCACGAAGCAGGCCCGCTGAGCATGCCAGGTAGAAAAATGACAATAGAATTCGGAGGTAGCTCATTATTTTGGAACAGTATCCTTTATTGCTGGCGAAGTTAATGCGCCGCCTTTATCCTTTCGGCCAAATACGGAAAGATTAACGTAGCGTTTCGGATGTGTCCTGAGATCATCCATCAGTATTTCCGCGCTGAGCACCGCATCATTGAGCTTGTTGTACAACGTCCGGTCGTTGATCAACGCGCCGAGGGTGCCTTCATTGCTGGATAGTTTTGCAACGGCAGTTTTAAACTCTGTGACTGCAGACTGCAACGTATCCATCGTTTGCTGAAGATTCAGCCGGGAGAGCTGGCCAGTGAACTGTTTGGTATTGCTGACAATGGCGTTGATGGTATCGTTGTTCTTGTTGAAATTGGCCGTGAGCTGATTTACGTTGCGCAGGGTCTTTGCAAGATCACTCGACTGTGGATCAAGCATGGTGTTCAGAGAGCCGGTGAGCATCCGCAGGTTGGCGATGGTAAGCTGCAGGTTATTCTTCGCGTCGGTGTCAAACAACCTGTTGATGTTCCCAAATACTACAGTCAGTGAATCGAGGGAGTTCCTGACCTTTGAAAGGGTGGGAGCGACTTCGGCGGAGAGGCCGCCAAACAATCCTTCATCCACACGGGTGTTCAGACGATCACCATCTTTCAGGTATTGCGCAGCGTTGCCCTTTTCCACTACGATAGTAGCGGATCCGAGACCACCCAACGGAGCAGTGATATAGGCGACAGAGTTTGCAGGGATATTGACATCGCGGGTGAGGCTGATAGTTACTTTGATACCGCTCACGTTCTTATCGACTTCTTCCAGTGAATACACGGTGCCGATTGTCAGTCCGTTTATCTTTACTTCATTGGATTGCGTCAGTGATCCGACCTTGTCAAAAATCGCGTAGATTTTTGTGTTGCGGTCAAATATATCGGAGCCTTTGAGAAAATTAAATCCGAGGACGAGGAGTACCAGTGCCACGATGGTCAGCAGGCCGACCTTTGTTTCATTATTGATCTTCATAATTGCCTTTTCGGTTCACCGGGCCAAGTTAGCCATTTATTCTTAAATAGCTGTTTAAGAGTGGTTCACGAGTAAAGAGCGGAGAGCGGAGTGCGGGGTAAATCTTGGCGCTGTGGGTGTTCGATATGAAGACTAAAACCAGATCGGTTCACCCTACCAACAGCCGAAGCACGCCCGGCGGTTGAGATTCACCCCTTAGCTTAATACCTAAATGCGGATAATCTGCAGTCTACCCTGACTGAAGTCAGGGCTATTCACATTGGTCAACTGGCGGGCTAAAGCCCTTGTTGACCTTGCAAAGATGGCATTAGTTCATCCTTAGCCTTAACCTCAACCTTAATTCCCGGTGGAGATCTGCTTGCTCTCTACTTTTTGCTTATAGGCTCTGAAAGCACTGACGAGGTTGCTGACGATCTCGGCCTGGCCTTTGTCGCTGTTGATGTATTCCTCTTCAGCTTTGTTGGAGATAAAGCCGATCTCGACCAGGATGCTGGGCATGCCTGTTGCCTGAAGTACCCAGATACCGGCATCATTCCGCTGTTTTACGCCACGGCTGAGACGGCCGCTGGCCTTGAATTCTTTCTCCACCAGCTCGGCGAGGTTATAACTCTTGCGGAAGTATTGCTGCGCGTAGATCAGCATGCGGGCCTTTTCTGCCGGATCGGAGGGATCGGGGAGGGCAGGTGCAACAGCGCCCGAGGAGTCGATTTCACCAAAGTATTCGGTCTTATTAATCGAATTCACTTTCGCGTCGTTCTTGCTTACCGCCCAGATATAGGTTTCCGTACCATGGGCCGTATTCTCCCGCCACACATTGTCATACTTATATTTATATGTAGTGACCTTTCTTTTTTTCTTGCCCTTACCGACTGTTTTGGTAATCGGCGTTTTACCTACCACCACTTTTTCATACCAGCCACCGGCCCGCCGGCCGGCAGAGTTGCAGTGAATGGAGATGAACAGGTCGCCGCCGGATTGGTTGGCGAGGTCGGCCCGGTAGTGGAGGTCATCGAGTTTGTTTTTCTTACCGCCGGCCCCGATATCCGTGGCACGGGTATAAATGATCTTCAGGTCGGGGAATTCTTCCTTCAACGCCTTCCCGAATTTCAAGGAAACATCCAGGCTCACATCGGCTTCATTGGAGAACGTACCTTTGGCGCCGCCGTCAAATCCACCATGACCGGGGTCGATGATCAGTGTACGGATAGTCGCTTTGGGAGGGGGTTCATTCTTGCGGTTGAAAGATACCAGCACCAGGGCAATACAAACAGGTAGCAGGATCAGCAAGACTCGTTTCATCATGAGATATTCCTTTTAATGGGTTATTGCAATCTTCACAAATTGTTTAAATGTGAATGATTTACATTTGTTCTTTACCGTATGAACCGACTGCGCAAATTTAGTTTAAAAAACATTTTCATAAAGGTATCAGCCGTTCTATTCTTTTTTACGTTAACGTATCAAGGCGCAGTTCTGGGTACCCGGGGAATTTTTTTTGGCAGTCCTTTAACAGCCGCGGCTGATACTGTTCCTCCTGTTCAACGCGCACCCGGTGTACCATATATCATTCCTGACACTGTTCCTTCTGCAAGGCCCAATGTATTCATAAGTGCTGACAGCACAAATGTGCCCGACACCATACCTGCCATCAGTGATTCTACCCGTGTTGTTGTTGACACGTTCGATCTCCGCCTTTCCAAAGACACGCTCAGCGCACCGATCACCTACTACGCTGCCGACTCAGCGGTTGTGATGATTGCCAGTAAAAAAATCTTTCTCTACGGTAAGACCAAGATCGAATATGAGGATGTAACCTTGACCGCACCTACTGTCCAGATCGACCAGGAGACACAATTAATGACAGCGAGCAATTCGCTTGACAGTACGGGCGCCGTGGCCGAAGCAGTTGAATTCTCGCAAGGTGAGCAGAAATTTGTGAGTGATACCATTCAATACAACCTTAAAACGCAGAAAGGCCTCACCCGGAACACCATTACCAATCAGGGTGAAATGTTTGTGCATGGAAAGTATGTGAAAAAGATGAACGACGATGTCACGTATGTGAAAGGAGGATTTTTCACGACATGTAACCTCGATGAACCGCATTTCGGTTTCCGTGCAAACCAGATCAAGGTTATTACGAAAAAGCTGGCGGTGTCCGGCCCGGCGCACCCGGAGTTCGAAGGCGTTCCCGTGCCGGTCTATATTCCCTTTGGTTTTTATCCCCTGAACTCCGGGCAGCATTCCGGCCTTCTTCCTCCACAGTTTACCACCAATGACCAGATGGGGCTGGGGCTGGAAGGATTGGGCTACTACCAGGTTTTGGGTGACTATTGGGACGCGAAGCTTTATGGCAGCATCTATTCCTATGGCGGCTGGTCGGCGAACATCAACCCGACTTACCGCAAACGATATCGTTATAGCGGCGGGGTCAACTTCGGTTTGCTGAAAACAAAACGCAACTTCAAAGGTGATCCCGACTATACATCAAATAATGCGTATACATTTACCTGGAATCACTCATCCGACAGCCGTGCAAGGCCGGGTACATCGTTTACAGCCAATGTGAATGCCAGCTCCACAACATACAATGAAAACGTTCCGAACTCTCCGCAGTTGAACTTTCAGAACCAGATGGGGTCTTCGATCACTTATTCCAAGACCTGGGTGGATAAACCCTATAACCTGACAGTAAGCGCCAACCATACCCAAAACAGTGTAACGCGGCTCGTAAGTGTCAGCCTGCCCGATCTCGGATTTACCGTAAGTACCATCTACCCGTTCCAGAAGAAAAATGCAGTAGGCACAAGAAAATGGTATGAGCAGTTGGGGGTGGCATACGCCGGTAATTTCCGGAACCAGGTATCGTTCTACGATACCGCCTTCAAGTTGAGAAGCCTGGTCGATACACTCCAGTGGGGTGCACAACATAATATTCCAATTACACTTTCACTGCCACCGATATTGAATGGCGCGATCGTGGTGGCCCCATCGGTCAGCTACTCACAGGTATGGGTAGGGCAGTCGGTAGAGCGTCGTTGGAATAATGTACTCGATACATTGGAAACAATTACGAACAAAGGCTTTTTTGTGGATCAGCAGGCAGCATTTGGCGTCAGCCTTAATACAGCACTGTTCGGTATGTACTCTTTCCCGAAAAGCAAACGCGTACAGGCCATCCGTCACACTATCCGGCCCACCGTTGGCATCAACTACCGGCCTGATCTTTCCAAAAAATATTACTATACCACCCGTGTGAATCGCGATGGCGATTCTATTCGCTTTGGTAAACTGATTGGCGGTTCGCTTTACAATGGTTATGCGGAAGGAGAGACCGGTGGCATCTCGTTCCAGTTAGACAATATTCTCGAGATGAAAGTCTTCAACAAGGATACGGCAAGCGAGGAAAAATCCCGAAAGGTGCGGCTGATCGACGGGCTGGGTTTCTCCGGTGGTTACAATTTCCTTGCAGACAGCATGAAGCTGTCGAACATAAACTTATACTTCCGTACAAACCTCCTGGAAAAGATCAACATCAATGCTTCCGCCAACCTTAGCCCCTATAAGTCGGATAAGTTTGGCCGTGATATAGCTACCTATGCCTGGGAGGGCGGCGGGCCGTTCACTCCCGGCCGGATCACGTCGGGAAGTATCGCCATGTCAACCAGTTTCAAAAGCAAACCCAAAGACGAAGCAAAGGCAAAGGAAAAGGAGCAGCAGATGGAGCGGGAATTGAGCGACCCGGTGCTGGCTGCCGACAAGCAACGGTTACTGGAATACATGAACCAGAATCCTTCAGAGTTTGTGGATTTCAATTTGCCCTGGCAGTTCAGTTTATCGTATTCACTCAATTTCACCCAACAGCCCAAGGCTGATTTCAGCGGATTCGAGAAGGTATTTTATTCCAGTGCGCAGTTCAACGGAAGCTTCAGCCTTACGCCAAAATGGAATTTCAGCCTGAACGGATATTACGACTTCAAGACCTCCAAATTGCAGACGTTCACCATGTCGATCAACCGTGAGATGCACTGCTGGCAGATGTCGATCAATGTGTCTCCACTCGGGATCTTCCGTTATTTCAATTTTACCATCAGTCCGAAATCAGGGATACTGCAGGATCTGCGGATCAACAGGACCCGGAGTTTCTATACGGGTTATTGATTACCTCTTTGTTTGTGTGTAATGATTATACATTGCACTGAAGACTTCCTGCTTCAGTTGATCGGCCGTTTTTCCTTCAGGCGATATTGGGGCGAGGAAATGCATTTCCAGCCGGTGAGGGAGAAAGTAGAATGTTTTATGAAGCGGGAGCACTTTCGCTGTATTGAAAATAACAGTTGGTATCACGGGAGCTTTTGTGTCGACGGAAAGTTTGAAGGCGCCGTCATAGAATTTTTTAAGCGGCTCTCCGCCCCGATTGCGGGTACCTTCCGGATAGATGCACATGTGCATTCCCATACGCAGCACCTGCTTCATGTCTTCGAAGCTTTTGCGCCGGCTGCGTTCGCTGTTCCTGTCTACTAGCACGGAGCCCTTGGCATAGTACCAGCCGAACAAGGGAATTTTGGTAAATGATTTTTTAGCGATGGTTTTGTTTGGCCCCGGGATAAAAGGGGACGACAGCGGAATATCCATCAGGGAATTGTGATTGCATGTAACAATAAAGGCTTTTCCTTTTTCAAAGTATTGTTTGCCCCGCACGCGTAAAGGGCAGGCGATGAGGAATAGCCATGTGGTCATCCATACCCGCGCAATGCCGGTAAATATCCTGGCGCTGACAGGGTCGGGCAGGAGATAGGTCAGCATCGCGGGAATGAAGATGATAAAGAATGTGGCGATAAATGTCAATATGCCCCAGAGTGCCCAGATGCGTGCGAATATTTCCTTGAAAAATCTCATGAATCGTTATGCTATGCCCGCAAAAATAGTGTCTTTCAGCCGAGGCCATTCATCTTTCAGAACACTGTAAAAAATGGAAGTCCGGCGGCGATCATTCCACATCTTCATGTGGCTGCGGAGGATACCTTCTTCGATGCCACCGATGTTGCGCAAACCCTGCCGGGCGCGCTCATTCAATACATCGGTCTTGTATTCCACGCGTTCGAAGTTCAGTTGTTCGAAGGCGTAATTCATCATGATATATTTCGAATGTTTATTGATACCCGCACTGCGAAACTCTTTCCCCAGCCAGGAAGATCCGATCTCGAGTCGCTGATCGAAATAGGAAATATTGAGATAGCTCATGCTGCCGGTGATGCGGCCGGTGGATTTTTCCATGATAGTAAAAGGTATGCGGGTTCCGGCAGCGCGTTCTTTCAGTGAGGCATCTATCCACCAGTTCATTGTATTGCGATCGGCGAGGTTGACGGTGAAGTAGGCCCACATGTCAGGATCCGCAGCGGCGAGTGCATGAAGTGCATCGGCGTCGTTGGGTTGCAATGGCCGGAGGAG
The DNA here is from genome assembly GCA_023430465.1 of Bacteroidota bacterium. Classification (GTDB taxonomy): domain Bacteria; phylum Bacteroidota; class Bacteroidia; order Chitinophagales; family Chitinophagaceae; genus JAEZAM01. Next base: position 27,065 of record JAEZAM010000103.1, read on the forward strand.
GACGGTGCTGGTTTCGAGGGCGAGAAGGGGGGAGATGAGCATGGTTGAAATTAACTGGTTTCATGCAAAGTTTCACGCAAAGACGCAAAGTGAGCAAAGGGCGCAAAGCTCCAAAGTTTTCAAATTAAGCTCCAGTTGATTGGATCAATTCCTTTCGAAACAAGATATTCATTCGTTCTTGAGAATGGTTTTGATCCAAAAAAGCCATTGTGAGCGGACAGTGGCGATGGATGAGCTGATTTTATTACAAAATGCTTACTCATATCGATCAGGGATTGCTTTTCCTGTGCAAACTTTCCCCAAAGGATGAAGACAACATTCTGGCGATACTCCGAAATAGTTTTGATGACGGTATTTGTAAATTCCGCCCAGCCTATTTTCGAATGGCTCATAGGTTCACCTGCACGAACGGTGAGGGAGGCATTCAACAGAAAAACTCCCTGCTGCGCCCATTTTAGCAGGCTGCCGTTTGATGGTGGAGGCGAGCCGATATCATCCCGCAGTTCCTTAAAAATATTCATGAGCGATGGCGGTGCAGTTACTCCCGGCTGGACTGAAAAGGATAGTCCGTGCGCCTGGTTAGGTCCATGATACGGATCTTGTCCAAGGATGACCACCTTTACCGACGGAAGCGGTGTCGTGTTAAATGCATTGAAAATATAGGCACCCGGCGGATAGATTTGCTTTCCCTGGCTTTTCTCTGTCCTCAAATGTGTACCAATGTTGGCGAAATAGGGCTTGGCGAACTCCTGCTTCAATGCCTGCTTCCAGCTCTCTTCAATCTTGACATCCATGATCAATCGTTTCAGTGGTGAAAATAACTGATAATCCATTATCTTCGCGCCTCAAAAGGGCCCGGTAGCTCAGTTGAATAGAGCAACTGCCTTCTAAGCAGTAGGTCATTGGTTTGAATCCAATCCGGGTCACAGCAGCGAATCGAGAGATTCGCTTTTTTGTTGAATAGAGCATCCCGCCTGAGGCGGGAAGGTCATTGTCCCGATCCTTCGGGATGAATCCAATCCGGGTCACAGCAGCGAATCGAAAGGTTCGCTTTTTTTGCGTCCTTTGCCTTCTTTGCTCCCGAGGCTTCGGGATTTGCGTGAAACCGAGCGTGAAACTGAGGATAAGCCGTTATTTTGCAACATGAACCAATTTCACTACGGCATTGACACCCTCACTGTCTCCACCACACTTGCCATCGCCTGTGGTGAAACCAGAGGGATTCTCACTCCCGAAGCCATTAAAAAAATAAACGCCTCCACCAGTGCTGTTGAGCAGATCGTTTCTTCTGGCCGCACGGTCTATGGTGTCAACACAGGCTTCGGTGTACTCGCCAATACGCCAATCTCGGAAGCCGATACCGCCACACTGCAATATAAAATTCTGCAAAGTCACAGCGTTGGCGTCGGAGATCCCATCCCCGTTGAGATCGCCCGCATCATGATGATCACAAAGGTGCAGTCGCTCGCACAGGGCTATAGCGGTATCCGCCTCGCCACCCTCCAGCGGATCATCTGGATGATCGACCAGCATATAACACCATTCGTTCCTGAAAAAGGCAGCGTTGGCGCCTCCGGTGACCTCGCGCCCCTCGCTCATCTATTCCTGCCGCTGATCGGTCTGGGTCAATGTTATTTTGACGGGAAATTATATCCTACCCAGGAATTGCTTAAGCGATTTGACCTTTCACCGGTTTCCCTTGGCCCAAAAGAAGGACTGGCACTGATCAATGGTACCCAGTTTATCCTCGCCTTTGCGGTGAAAGCTGTACAGCGTTTGCACAATTGCCTGGAAGCGGCCGATATCATCGGAGCCATGACCCTTGAATCACTGACCGGCACCAACGCACCATTTGATCAGCGGCTCCACACATTGCGGCCATACCCGGGTAATCAACTGGTGGCGCAACGCCTCCGACTCCTTTTACAGCAATCATCGATCATGCAAAGCCATGTCGATTGTGGCCGCGTGCAGGATCCTTATAGCCTGCGCTGCATGCCGCAGGTACACGGCGCCTCGCGCACGGCCTGGCTGCATCTCAAAGAACTGACTGAAACGGAACTGAACGCCGTCACCGATAACCCCATTCTTTTTTCCGCAAATGACACCATCAGCGGCGGGAATTTCCATGGCCAGCCACTGGCGCTGCCACTGGACTATGCCTGTTTCGCTGCTGCAGAGGTCGGGAATATTTCCGATCGACGATGTTATCTCTTGTTGGAAGGTAAATGGGGCCTGCCAATGCTGTTGATGAATAACGTGGGGCTGAACAGTGGCTTCATGATTCCGCAATACACAACGGCAGCGCTTGTCACAGAAAATAAAACACTTTGCTTCCCGGCCAGCGCCGACAGCATCCCTACATCGCTGGGGCAGGAAGATCATGTGAGCATGGGCAGCATCAGTGGGAGGAAGCTCAATAAGATCCTCGACAACCTTGAATTTATCCTGGCCATCGAACTGCTGAGCGCTACACAGGCCATTGAGTTCAGAAGACCTCTGAAAAGCTCCGACCTGCTCGAGTACGCACATGACCTGGTCCGCCATCATGTAAGCTTTGCTGAGGAAGACCGCATCTTTGCGGCAGATATCAACCTCGTGGCCGGGATGATCAAAGACTTTAGCTTTGTTGAACGTGTCAACCAGCATGCAGTATCGCGCGGGGTAGCGCTGAATGATACGTACGCAGAATTTTCATTTTAATCGATTATCAATTTCACCCGATGTACAACGCTGAGAAATACAAAACCCCTACCGGCAACAAACTTACCTGCAAAGGATGGGTGCAGGAAGCAGCTTTACGCATGTTGCTCAATAATCTTGATCCGGCAGTGGCTGAAAAGCCGGAAGATCTTATCGTCTATGGTGGTCGGGGCAAGGCCGCCCGAAATTTTGATGCGCTCGACAAGATCATCAAAGGCCTGCAGATCCTGGAAAATGACGAGACCCTGCTGGTACAATCGGGCAAGCCTGTCGGTATCATGCGGACACATACCGATGCGCCGCGCATCCTGATCAGCAACTCACAGCTTGTACCCAAATGGGCTACCTGGGAACATTTCGATGAGCTGGAGAAGAAAGGACTGATGATGTACGGCCAGATGACTGCGGGTTCATGGATCTACATTGGGTCGCAGGGTATCGTGCAGGGAACTTATGAGACCTATGCTGCCGCTGCCAACAAGCATTTCGGCGGTACGCTGAAAGGCACATTGAATGTAACCGCAGGGCTGGGTGGAATGGGTGGCGCGCAGCCGCTGGCCATTACGATGAATGAAGGGGTTGCTTTGATCGCAGAAGTGGAACGCTGGCGTATCGAGAAACGCATCGAATCGAAATACTGTGATCTTTATTATGAAAATATAGACGATGCGATCGATCGCGCACTGGAAGCCAAAAGTGCCGGTGAAGCCGTTTCGATTGCCGTGCTTTGTAATGCGGTTCATCTGCTGCAGCGACTCATTAAGCGGAATATTGTTCCCGATACACTTACGGATCAGACATCGGCGCATGATCCGTTGATCGGTTATATGCCACACACCATCAACCTGACCGAAGCCGCTATCATGCGGAAAGAGGATCCCCAGAAATATATTGCGCTCAGTTATGACAGCATGAAGCTGCATGTTGAGCTCATGCTCGAACTGCAGGCCATGGGTGCCGTAACATTTGATTATGGAAACAATATCCGGGCACGAGCGCAGGAACATGGATTAAAGAATGCTTTCGATTTCCCTGGGTTCGTACCTGCTTATATCCGCCCTTTGTTTTGTGAGGGCAAAGGACCATTCAGGTGGGCTGCGCTAAGTGGAGAACCGCAGGATATTGCAGTAACCGATGAAGTGATCGCCAATCTTTTTCCGGAAAATAAGGGGCTACAGCGATGGCTGAAACTCGCGAAAGAAAAAATAGCCTTCCAGGGTTTACCGGCAAGGATTTGCTGGCTTGGCCAGGGTGAGCGGGAACGGGCGGGCAAAGCATTCAACGATCTCGTTCGTGACGGTAAAGTCAAAGCACCGATCGTCATCGGTCGTGATCATCTTGACACCGGTTCAGTGGCTTCACCAAACCGGGAGACGGAGGCCATGCTGGACGGCAGCGATGCGGTAGCCGACTGGCCGCTGCTCAATGCGCTCGTCAATACAGCAGGTGGTGCCAGTTGGGTGAGCCTGCATCACGGCGGTGGAGTGGGGATGGGTTACAGCATCCACGCAGGCATGGTGATCGTTGCCGATGGTACACCTGAAGCAGCCGCGCGGCTCGCGCGGGTATTGCGCAATGATCCGGGCCTGGGCGTAATCCGCCATGCAGATGCCGGCTACCAGGTGGCTCAGCGGACAAGTGAAGAAAACGGATTGGACCTATCTTCGCGATTAAATCATTAACCCTCTTATGAAACGTTATCTCGCAATCAGCCTGCTGGCCCTGGCTCTGGCGTCCTGCAAATCGGACACCAATGAGCTTCCCAATAATCAACCCGTCCTGTTACTGGGTTACCAGGCATTCAATGGCACATCTTCGGAGCAGATTGCGCTTGACTATGATGCCGACAATCGTATCACGCGGGTATCGCGGCTTACACCAAGCCAGCCTCCTGTCACGATATACGATATAAGCTATGCTGGCAATGAGATCACGCTGACAAGACCATTCACCAATAACGATTCCATTACGTTGCAGGAAAGTATCGTTCTCACAGTCGATGGGGACAAGTTGGTCAAACGTGTGGAAAGGAGCTTCTTCGAATTCAAGGCACCAACGTCCCTGCCACAACGCAGCTACATCTATGACTCCATAGGCTACACCTATTCCGGGGAACTTCGCGAATCTGCCGGTGGTGTGCATTATGATTCCACCTGGTTCAATCCCGGTACGGAACAGATCCTCCGGGATACACAGTATATCACCCATTCATTTGTAAATAACGGTGGCAACCTGTCTTCATCTAACCGGCTCATTCAGTATGTGTCCACTAAAGAGGAGAGTGGCAACACTGTTGTTACCAAACGTAGCCTCGAGGAAGCGATGACATATGGTTACAGTTCTTCCTATTTGAATAAGACCGATTTCCTTAACCAGGTCATTCTCCAGGAATTGAATGTGTTCAATTTTGGCCTCATCAATTCAGCCTATACAAATATTCCCGACCAGCTTTCAACATCCCTTACTGATCGCGATGAGTTGGGCAATGTGATCTCAACATCATCTGCCACTTATAACAGGGTGATCAGCTATAATGCCGAAGGCTATCTCGAAACCATTACAGACGCAGCTAACCCGCAGATAAAGACGACCTATTTTTACAACCGTTGATTCAGTTTAGTTTTTCAGAATTTTAAATTCCACGCGTCGGTTCAACTGCCTGTTTTCATCTGTATCATTTGGTACTTCCGGTTTTGTTTCACCATACCCCTGTGATACGATCCTCGATTCGGCAATACCTTTTGAGATGATGTATTCTTTCACGGAACGGGCGCGGTTATCACTGAGTTTGAAATTGTATTCGTCAGAACCACGGCTGTCTGTGTGTGCGCTCATCTCAATTTCAATTGCCGGATTTTCTGATAGCAGTTTCACTACCCGGTCAAGTTCGATGAAGGATTCCGGCCTGAGCGACCATTTATCAAAGTCAAAGAAGACATTGTTAAGCCGCACCACCTGGCCCACTTCGATCGGTACGAGGTAAAGGTCTTTATGGATCTCTTTGTAACCGGCCTTCACGAGGGAGTCGAGGTTGAGGTTTTCTGATTGCGCGAAGAAATGGTCGGCCGTGGCACGGATGCTGTAGTTCTTGTCGTAGGGTAATACGATCTTGAACGCGCCGTCTGTTTCGGACGATATAGCATTGCCGGCCTCGGCACCGTCAGGCAGGGTCTGGTAGACCAGTGAAGCACTCAATGGCTTTTTTGTTTTTGAATTGTAAACGTTGCCACTCACCAGGACTACGGGGTTCGGTCTTTCTTTCTCGAGCAACTTGATGCGGACGATATCGCTCTCGCCGTATGTATCCTTGCTGGTGGTCATGTAAGCATATTCTCCACCAGCATCGAGTGTAAAGAAGGCGTCCCAGTCGGGTGTATTGATGGGCTCTCCGAGGTTGACCGGTTCGCTCCATTTCTGCCAGGTTTTGTCGAGACGTTTGGTCATCCAGATATCATTGTCACCAAAGCCGCCGGGCCGGTCGCTGCTGAAATACAGGGTTTCGCCATCAGCAGCGAGATAAGGTGTCATTTCATTGAATTTGGAGAGGTTGATCTTTTTGCCCAGGCTTTTGGGTTCAGTCCATGTGCCATCAGGTTCGAGGAAGGACACATAGAGGTCATTGTTGTAGCTGCCTTTTTCCTGCGACATGTAGAAAAGCAGTGTCTGGCCGTCGTGGGCCATGGTAGCGCCGGATTGCCGCCCGCGGTCATAGTTGTAATAATTTTTTATCAGGAGACGGTTTGGCTTGCTCCAGTTGCCATTTTTGGTGCGGTAGCACATGGATACGCCATCGCCGGTATAGTCGCCGTCGATGAATGATCCGCGGATGAGGATTCGGTTGTTGTCCGGGGAAATCCAATACACAGCATTATAGTGGGTGGTGTTGACGGGATATTCCAGGTGCATGGCTTCGCCCCATTTGCCGGAGCTGTCGCGTTCGGCGTACCAGATGTCCTGGGAGTTACGGACTGACCGGTATTTTGTATTCCAGGGATGATCTTCGCAGATGAAGAAGAGGAGGTTGCCGTCGGCGGAGATGGTAGGTCGCAGTTCAGCAAACTCGGTGTTGATGTTCTGCCCGAGGTTTTCGATCTTGAGGATCGTGTTGGCCTTGATGACGTTTTCCTTTTGTTCTTTGAGTGTGCCGGCTGTGTCGACAGCCGGTTGTGCATGGCTGGCAAACGCGCACAGGATAGGGGTAAAAAAAAGACAGGCTTTTTTCACAGTTAGAGGATTTGGGTGTAAGAAAAGAATTATTTCGGGAAAAAGCCAGCGATGGGAGGTAAAAATCAGCGGATGGGATGTAGGTTGGGACAGTTACGGTCGGTTGTCCGTCTTCGAACGATGCTGTTGTTGTTTCTCGCAAATCCCCAAGCCTCGAGAGCGAGGTAAGCAGAAGGACCAAAAGAAGACCCGTACTCACAGTGACAATTTCAAACTACCTGAATATTCGATGTCAGATTATCTTAATATTGTTGATGCAGGAAGAGTTGTTGGCATAGATGCTCTGACAGGACAGGCTACAACTAAGTTTACGATTATTACAAAAGCTGCTGGTGATTTGCAAACTGCATTCCGAGGCTATTAAAACTATAAAGATTATGGCATTGGATATTGAAATTGACGATATACTTCATCCGAAACAAATTCAGCTAGGTGTTAATGATTTTAATGTCATTGTCGATAAGTTAAAGACATTGAATAATTGCCCGATTTTAGGGAGGAGTTTAACGAACTACTTTAATGATAATGAAATTTATTTGAACGAATTGAATTTATTAAGAGAGGAAATTTTGAGAATATCGAGATCTCTTATGGAATCTAACGAAAATTCCACACTTCTTTTTCTCAACGATTTTCTGAGTTTGACAGAAACTGCCATAAAAAACAGAAAAACAATAAGGTTTATTGCAGACTAATGCACTGCTTAGATTTATTTGTTTTAAAATTTTCAACCACTCCCCACCGAGTGGTTTTTTTTGCCCTGCCTTCGGCAGGCAAGCTAAAACTTAAACATTATGGAACTAAACACAACAAACCCGCACTGCTTTACCTATCAAACAGAAGAATCCGCCACGGCGGACAGGCTCCTGATAGAACTGTTGGGAGGAATAAGGATAGAAGGATTAGACAGAATGAGAGTAACAATAAAAGTGACAGTGGTAAATCGTAAACACGCAGGCTATTTAAGCAATCCAGAGTTGGCTGGATTATCAGTCAGGCACAACCTTGACCTGTACAATGACACACAGGTAGAGAAATTTGTAAGAAGGGTGGCAGAGAAACTGGAAACAGGCAGCATAGCTCTTACAAAAGCTGTAGCAGACATTACCAGCCAGTTGGAGCAATACAGGCTTGCACAACTGGATAAACAAGAGACCAGAAAAGAGAAGGCTTTGAGCAAGGAAGAAAGAGAAGAAGCCATTCAGTTCTTAGAACAGAAAGACCTACTGCAAAGAACAAATGACATAATAGGAAAATCTGGTGTGATTGGAGAAGAAACAAACAGGCTTTTGATGTACCTGATATTCACCAGCAGAAAAAGAGAACACCCTTTGCATGTGATTGTTGCCAGGGTTTCAGATGCATGGAACGCAGAATTCACGCAATACCAACATATAATTCTGGCGTCAGGATAACCCGCCCAAGATTTGCTTTAGCCTGCCCTTCATCCTTACAAAAATCAAGTATATTCACAACAATCCTGTTATATCCGGCCTGGTCAGAAAGGCCGAAGACTACCGGCCCAGTAACGGGGTTGGCTTTGCCAACGGCAGACACAGCGGGCTGTTGGAAGTCAATCTATAGTTGAGCAATCTGAAAGAACCTGATAGTAGCGGCTGAGCCAGGAGTCTCAGCCGAGTGGATGGAATATGTTGGGGTATAAGAAGGATGGCAGTGCTGGCTACGGACAGCCGGGAGACTAAATTATTTCACGCAAAGTATCAAAGTAAGCAAAGGGCGCAAAGAAAGCCTTTCCTCACGCCAGACTACCATAGTTCACCTTTCCAGCTTTGCGTGAAAACAGTCTACGTAATCAGGAAGGATCCGGACTAAGCCTCGGCAGCAAAACGAGACAGGGGCGCCAGGAAACTCTTGAAGAACGGTAAATGCCAACAATATTTTTACCCTTTCTTTGCTCTACAAAACCTCGTCATGAAACGTTTTACACCCTTCGCAATGCTCCTGCTGGCCTTCCTCTTCAGCCTTGCATCCACCGCCCAACCCACATACTCCTATACCGTTGATCTCAATAACGCGGCCAATGACCAGCTCAACGTCGAACTCATTTGCCCACCCGTAACTACCGACGACATTCGCTTTTACCTGCCCCGCATCGTTCCCGGTACTTACATGAACAGCAACTACGGCAAATACGTCCATGACCTCAAAGCATTCGACAAAGATGGCAAAGCACTGACCGTCCGTAAGCAGGGCGACAACACATGGGCAATTTCCAATGCCAAAAAACTTTATCGCATCAGCTACCGGGTCGAAGATACCTGGGATGCCACCATCGACAATCGCGTGTACCCGATGGCGGGGACAAACTTCGAGGCGGGAAAGAATTTCGTGATCAACACACCCGGCGTATTTGGTTACCTCGAAGGGATGAAGGATATCCATTTCACCGTTAAATACATTCGCCCTGCCACCTTCTATGGCGCCACAGGGCTGAAAGCCGTCCAGTCAACAAGTGAATATGATGTCTTTACCGCCCGCAATGCGGATGAGTTCTATGATTCACCCATCATGTATTCAGTGCCTGATACAACGATCATCAAAGTGGGCGATGCGGACGTACTCGTCGCCGTTTACTCACCACGAAAAATGGCCACATCAAAATTCATTGCAGGTCATCTTACCAAATTACTCCAGGGCACAAAAAATTACCTGAAAGGCAAACTGCCCGTAGATAAATACGCCTTCATTTTTTATTTCAACGGTGAACAAAAGCCATTCACCGAAGCAGGAGCGTGGGAGCATTCTTTTTCTTCTTTTTACAGCCTCCAGGAAACTCCTCAACAGGCATCAATCGATAGCTGGATCGACATGGCCGCGCATGAATTCTTTCATATCGTTACGCCACTTACCATCAGTTCACGGGAAGTAAAGCAGTTTAACTTCAATGAGACCAACCTCTCCAAACACGTCTGGCTTTATGAAGGCAGCACTGAATATTCAACGCATCACATGCAGGTATGGGCCGGCCTGCGGACACCCGCACAGTTTCTCCAGGCAATGGAAGAGAAGATCCGCTACAGCCGCTCATATTTCAAAGATGACCTCTCCTTCACCGAGCTAAGTAAAGAGAGTGCTGACAAATGGAAAAACGAGTACGTGAATGTCTATCTCAAAGGTGCATTGCTTTCCGCCTGCATCGACCTGATCCTCCTGAAATCATCCGGCGGGCAATACGGTATGAGAGACCTCAAACACGACCTCGGTGTGAAATACGGCAAGGATAAATTCTTTGAAGACAGCGTGCTGTTCCGCGAGATACGGGAAATGACCTGGCCCGAAGTCGACACCTTCCTCCGCGTGTATGTTGAAGGTGGCAAGCCTGTTCCTTACGAAAAATACTTTGGCTACGCAGGCATCAATTACATTCCATCAGAATCGGTCGAGTTGCCATCCGTCGGGGAGATCAGCATTGCACCGGATTCCGCAGGTGGACTCGTCATCACCACCGGTAGCCTTTCACCTTATGGCAAAACCCTGGGTTTTGAGATCGGCGATCGTCTTATCGGTTTCCAGGGACAGAACGTTGATCTTTCCAATGTAGAGGAGATCCTGACCAAATTCCAGAAAACGGCGAAGCCCGGCGAGCCGCTTGTCATCACCGTTCAGCGAACCGATGCCGCCAATAAAACCAAAGAGGTCGTTCTCCGCTCGGTGGTGACACTGGAGAAAAAAGAACGTACGCATGTGTTGAAACCAACTCCATATCCAACACCTGCGCAGATGATGGTTAGGAAAGCCTGGTTCAATAACCACGCACTTACCCCACCCAATGAAGCAGACAGCGCCGACGTGAAATCCGTAGATAATGTGATCAGCGCAATGTATAAGGTGATATCCGGACCTGCCGGTGAACGAAACTGGACAAGATTCCGCAGCCTGTTTCATCCTGACGCCATAATGGGAGCGGTAACTCCTGAAAGGAAATATGTTCGCTTCACGCCCGAACAATACATCGCCAGCAATCACCCCTTTTTTCTGCAACATTCCTTTGAAGAGAAAGAGATGTTGCGCATAAAGAATGAATATGGCGGTGTTGCGCAGGTATTCACAACTTATGAATATGTGGCCGGCACTACACCTCCGGAGAAACAGCGTGGCATCAACAGCATCGAACTGGTATTCGAAAAAGGAAGATGGTGGATCACCTACATCAGTTGGGACGAAGAGGCCGCGGATCGTACCATTCCGCCATCCTATTTGCCGAAGGCGAGGAAATAACACAGTCATTATAACGGAGTCGCTGAACGCCGGGGTATCTTTGCGCAAAGAATGCTATGGATAGTTACGACCAACATGTAGCGAAGGAACTCGCGTTATGGAAAGAGCAAATGTTGCGTCAGCCAACTATATTCAACCGGCTGTCGAAACGGATGCAGGACAAGATAAACTCCTGGATACCGGAGAAAGTGCACGCAGCCGTCACCACAGCCATCAAACAGATGATCCGCGGTGTATTGTTTGGTGCGGGTTATACCACCGATCGTCCACGGGATCACCTCGATCTCCAGGCCCGCGAATTGCTCATCGAAGAAACCATCAGAACCTATCGAAATACGGCTGCAGTGGAGGGAGGTGTCACCGGTGCCGGCGGTTTTCTTCTCGGTCTCGCTGACTTCCCTATATTGCTCGCATTAAAACTCAAGTTACTTTTCAACATCGCATCCCAATACGGATTTGATACCGACGACTACCGGGAGAGGGTCTACATACTCCACATTTTCGAGCTTGCATTTTCGAGCGCGCGGCATCGAAGAACTGTGTTTCTGAAAATGAAGGACTGGAATGCTGCCCGCGAATCCATGCCAGATGATATCCATCAATTTGACTGGCGAAATTTCCAGCAGGAATATCGTGATTACATCGATCTCGCTAAAATGGCGCAGCTATTGCCCGTGATCGGCGCGCCCGTTGGTGTTATAGTGAATTACAGGCTCGTGAGAAAATTGGGAGATACTGCCATGAATGCCTACCGCATGCGGCTGCTGGATCATCGTTTGACTTCCTGAAGTGAACGATGAATAATATCCAGCAGGGAATGTTCACCTTCCGCATCACCGAACACCTGCCAGATCATTACGCCGCCAGCCTGCTTATCACGCGCCAGGTTCACCTTTTCACGGATCGTTTCAGCTCCATTGTAATAAAGCCAGCCACCTTCTGTCATTTGTATCGAATCGGTGAGTGAAGCATCCTTGTAACGGTTGATGATCTCTCCGTAATTTAAACTCTCTGGCGCCCCGGGGCCAAAGCCATATCCATAAAATGGCAACCCGATGATGATTTTTCCCGGTGTTACACCCCGGCTATTAAAATAAGAAAAATCATCTGCTGCCATGCTGAAAGGAGAGTGCTGGCCAGGCCTTGCCTTATTCCAGGGACCTGTTTTATCATAACTCATCACATTGATAAAATCATAAGTGTGGAGCGTACTATCCGGGATGGCACTGGCATTCCATGAAGCCAGTGCTGCCGTCACCAGGACTTGTTGCTTCATGGCTTCGCGTTTTACCGCATGAACAAATCCGGGGTAATGCTCATTGATCAACGCATTCTCCAGGTCGATATCCACGCCGTCAACGGAATATCGTTTTGCAAAACGGATGAGTTCGCTGGCCAGCCCGTCGGGATTAGTTTGCACAAGCATTGCGAGGTGTTCCGGTGGTGATCCGCCACCAATCGATATAAATACGCGGACATTATGCTGATGGGCGGCGTCCACCAATTGCTTAAGCCCGGGATCATCGGTAAATCGGCCAGCAGCATCAGGATGAATGAACGCCAGGTTGATATCCGTCAGCCTGTTCCACCGGATCTTATCGATGACCTTATCCCAGCCTGACCTGGTGAATACATATCCCACAACCCGTGCCTCCGGCGATACTGCACCAGCATCGATCGAACCGGCAGGTGCGGCGCAGGACAACATTGCACAAACGACAGCAGCGACGAAGATTTTCAGCATAGCCAACCAGTTGAAGGGCAAAGGTGCGTATTTTTGCCAGTATGGCGCAGCAAACACCGGACGTGGACGCGATCCTGGAACGACTAAAGATAAAAGAGCTCAATGCAATGCAACTTGCTGCGATCGGGGCTGCAAAAGAAGAACAGGATATCTTGCTGCTTTCTGCCACCGGTTCGGGTAAAACACTAGCCTTCCTTTTGCCTTTACTGTACCGTCTTGACGGAACAAAACCCGTCACCCAGGCCATGATCATTGTTCCTTCACGGGAACTTGCCCTCCAGATCGAATCGGTATTCAAAAGCATGGGTCATTACATGAAGGTGACCTGTTGCTATGGTGGCCATCTACGTGAAACGGAAGAGAACAATCTGTTACAACCACCGGCACTGATCATTGGCACGCCTGGCCGGCTGGCTGATCATATCAGGCGGGGAAACATTACCGTGGATAGCATCACCACGCTTGTGCTGGATGAATTTGATAAATCGCTGGAACTCGGTTTCCAGGAAGAGATGGCGTTCATCATTCAATCACTGCCGAATCTTTCCCGTCGCTGGCTGATCTCAGCCACAGCAGCCATAGAGGTACCGGAATTCGTAGGCCTGCAGGATGCAGTCCGGCTGGATTTTTTAGGTGACCATCGGGATGAATCAACCGGCCTGGCTATACGCGTGTTGAAATCACCCGAAAAGGATAAACTGGAAACGCTGTTTCGCCTGGTGTGTATGATAGCGGGACGTTCCTGCATCATATTCTGCAATCACCGCGAGTCGGTGGCGCGGACCAGCCAGTTGCTGAAAGAGCGTGATATCGTCAATGTATTTTATCATGGCGCACTCGAGCAGCCTGAACGTGATGCTGCCCTGTGTAAGTTCAGGAATGGCACATCGACCGTGCTGGTAACAACAGATCTTGCAGCACGCGGGCTGGACATTGCCAACATCCGGTATATCATTCACTATCATCTCCCGTCCGGCGAAGATGTCTTTACACACCGCAATGGTCGGACAGCGAGGATGGAGGCAAGCGGCACGGCCATCCTGATCATCGGCCCGGAAGAAAAATTACCGCCCTACCTGTCGCCTGACACGGAGGCGATCAGTTTGCCCGAAGAAACGATCATTCCAGAGAAACCAAAATGGTCAACACTTTTTATCGCCGCCGGGAAAAAAGACAAGGTCAACAAGGTTGATATCGTGGGATTCCTTTCCAATAAAGGTGATCTGAAAAAGGAGGACATCGGCCTGATCGAGGTAAAAGATTTTTTCTCCTTCGTGGCCGTGCGGAAACCCCGGGTCGCACATACCCTGCAACAGATCAAAGAACACAAACTGAAGAATAAAAAAGTAAAGATCTCTGTTGCGAAATAAACTCCTGATACCAGTATTGATCGCTTTTGCATGCAGTACACTAACGTTCAGCTCATGCACTGTGCGGGGCTGGGGAAGGGGAGAGAAACAAGTGCACCTGGCGGGCGGAGAAACAGGCGTGCGTTTTTTTGTGATTGGTGATTGGGGTGAAAAGGGCACTGCAGGACAGCAGGCGGTGGCGAATGCGATGGAGCAACGCGCTTCACTGATGCCACCGCACTTCATTGTCTCTTCAGGAGATAATTTTTACGACGCGGGCGTGTCCGGCATTTCCGATCCCCAATGGCAATCCACATTTGAAAATATTTATAAATTGAACGGAGTATCCTGGTTTCCCGTCCTTGGCAATCATGATTACATCCTCGATCCGCAGGCGCAGGTGGATTATTCACAGATAAGTGGACGGTGGAAAATGGAAGAACGTTACTATTCAAAGAAGTTCCAGGTGGGCAATGATTCCCTGTTGATCTTATTCATCGATACTGAGCCGATAGAGCGGGAGCTGCGGGGTATTGTACCTGATGGAGTAAAGATTGCGAGTGAGTTTACCACTCGGCAAAGGTCGTGGATGATAAACGAGCTTTCCGCAAGCCGGGCCAAATGGAAAATGGTGGTAGGGCATCATCCGGTCAATACTGGTGGTGCAAGGCGACATTCCTCCCGCACGCGAAAAATGAGAGCATATCTTCATGATATCTTTGAAAAATACAAGGTGGATATATACTGGAGCGGACATGAACACCAGTTGGAATACATTGTTCCGCGGGGTTACACGCGTTATGTGATTTCAGGCGCGGGTTCGCATACCTCTCACCTCGGCTATCTGAAGGCGGGCCGCCGTTTCGCTGCAAGGCAAACAGGTTTTGTGGAATGTAAAGTAACGAGTGATACAGTTGAGTTAAATTTTATCAATAATAACAAACAGATTCTGTACACGGATCATATCCGTAAATGAGACCCTGCTATCTTTGATTATGCGATCAATCCTGACCATTCTTTTTGTGATCATTGCTATGATCAAGGCCGATAACTCGGCTGCATCCGAAGCCACGATGGCCCTTGATACAGTGCCGGCGTTTACAGGAAAGTTCACCGACGACTATGGCATCGGTTATCACATCACCGACAGCGTATGGACACAACTGCCGAAAGCAAAATACCATGTGCTGGAATGGAACCGGGCAGAACAATATATCCTTGCCAGGAATGATGACAACAATCCTTCCGAAAAAGGCCTGTATACCCGCATAGACTATCTCGTGCTACCGGGTATGGCACCATGGACCTGGGCTTTTTGCCTGACGACCTATAACGCGATCTCAGCCGAAGTTGCTCTTAAAGCTGCTGCTGCTGATCGCTTGAACCCGCGCAAGGGCTGCAATGGTTTTCCATTTTCCAGAATGAAAAAAGCGGAACATGACTGACAAAGCAATACAATGGGGAATCATCGGGTGTGGGGATGTGACGGAAGTGAAAAGCGGGCCTGCATTCAGTAAGGTGCCCGGGTCAAAGCTGGTAGCCGTCATGCGACGCGATGCCGCAAAAGCAGCCGACTATGCACAGCGACATGGAGTGCCCGCCTGGTATGATGATGCAGCGTTATTACTCGCTGATCCCGCTGTCAATGCAATTTATGTGGCCACTCCGCCATCAACACATGCGCACTACACAAACTTGGCCATAGACGCCGGCAAGCCGGTGTACGTGGAAAAGCCAATGGCACTTGACGCTGGTCAGGCAGAAGAGATGACAGATTATGCCCTCGAAAAAAATGTACCCCTGGTGGTGGCGCACTACCGCCGCGCACAGCCACTTTACCTGGAAATAAAACAGCTCCTCGATGCTGGCGCCATCGGCAGGCCTGCGGTGATCAATCTTCGTTTACACAAACCACAACGAACACACTCATCCAACACATCTGTACCCTGGCGTCTTGACCCGGCGATCTCCGGTGGCGGGCTATTTCACGACCTTGCGCCGCACCAACTGGACATCATCTACTGGTTGTTTGGAAAAGCGACCCAAGTCTCCGGTTTCGCGCTGAACCATTCAGGCACTACGGATGCCGATGATTTAGTGACAGCACAAATGATGCTTGAAAAAGATATCATCTTCAACGGGGAATGGAATTTCACCAATACAATTATGCCCAACATCGACCGCTGTGAGATCATCGGCGACAAAGGATCCATCAGTTTCAGTTTTTTTGATCATCAACCCATAGAACTTTCGAGGAATGGGAAAATCGATCAGCTTCATTTCGAAAAATTACCCCACGTACAGGAACCGATGATCGCCAAAGTGGTGAATTATTTTTTGGGAAAGGGGGAAAATCCTTGCACAGGAGCCGATGGAATGTATGTGATGCAACTCATCGATGAAATTACTTTGAAAAAAACATCCCTTTAGTTCACAGTTTGTTTCAGGGAGATACAGACCAATGGCGGGTTTCAGCCGGTCACCGTGGCTGTTTCCCAAAATGGTCATCGCAGCCTGTTTTCTGAAGCCATCTTGCAGGTGCATGGCATACGCTTTGTGATCCTGTGTTAACTAAACAAAAGGCATGGAAGAACAATACCGTCAAAGTAAGGACAGCCATTTTATCCCGATGACCTCCGTTTCTGCTGGCAAGCAACGCGAGGCCGCACCGGGTGTGTTTTATTATACCAACCCGATCGTGAATGTCATTATGATCGGCGAGGCGAATTCACCTGGCTGGGTACTTGTCGATGCTGGTATGCCAGGCTCCGGCAGCAAGATCATGGATGTGGTGAAGGAGCGTTTTCCCGATCATCCCGTGCCTTCCGCTATCATACTTACTCATGGCCACTTTGACCATGTTGGCGGCATCGTACACCTGCTGGAGAACTGGGGTGTACCCGTGTATGCACATCCGCTTGAGTTTCCTTACCTCACGGGCTTACAGGCATATCCCGAACCAGACCCGACTGTAGAAGGCGGGCTGCTGGCAAAGATATCATCCATCTATCCGCATGAGCCTGTAGATATAAAAAATGCGTTACTGCCTTTGCCAACCGATGGTACCGTACCCGGCCTGGCGGGCTGGCGCTGGATCCATACACCCGGCCATAGCCCCGGCCATACGGCCTTCTTCCGGGAATCTGATAGGGTATTAATTGCAGGTGACGCGTTCGTCACCGTGAGGCAGGATTCCCTGTACAAAGTACTGATCCAGGAAAAAGAAGTAAACGGACCACCCCGCTACCTGACGACCGACTGGCAGGCCGCAAAAGAATCCGTGCAACAACTTCATGCATTGAACCCGGCGGTAGCCATTACAGGTCACGGCACAGCTATGGAAGGGGAGGAACTGAGCTCAGAGCTTGCTGACCTCGCTCAGAATTTTGATGAGCTCGCAATACCTCAGCATGGTAAATACGTACCAAAGTAATCGCTACCGATGTGCGAAGTGAGGAAGATGTCGCACCGTATTTTCCGGTCAAATTCGTGACTGAAATTAACTTTTTGCTTAGGCGCCGACCCTCACCGCTGGTAATTAATGACTATTTTAGCAACGGAAGGCCGGTCTATGCAACATCCTCAATCCCTACATACTACTTCATCACAGGAAGACCGGCTTCAGTTACTCTCTTTCGCCACCCGCGAAGGTATTTGGGAATATGACTTTGAAACGGGCCAGGCATTTTATAACCAGGGTATGGAGGAGTTGTTTGGCTATACGGCGGCTGAGATGGCCGATAACAACGAATGGTGGCGCAGCAACATTCATCCGCAGGATAAGAAGCGGATCATCTCATCCATGGATGATCTTCTAAAAGGTGATAAGACGGTCTGGTGGGGAAAATACCAATTCCTTTGCAGGAACGGCAGCTATAAGCTCATCGTTGACCGGCTGTTTGTAGTGCGTAATCCAGATGGACAACCGCTACGACTCATCGGCACGATGCAGGACATGAGCGAACTCGCCACGCTGCAGGAAGAACTGGAACATATCAGCCGCACGCACAGGCGGGCGATGGTGAAGGCCATTTTTCTTGCAGAAGAAAAAGAACGGCATAGCATCAGCGAAGAGCTGCATGAAAATATCAACCAGGTGCTTGCTGCGATCAACATGCACATTTCACAGGTAAAGCAATATACAACCGAAGAAGGATTACACTGGATAAAAGACGCACAGGAGCTGTTGCTCGATTCCATTTCGGGGATACGATCCATCTCAAAGCGTTTATCGCCGATCATCCTTACTTCGCTCGGGTTGCCGACTGCCTTTGATGAATTACTTTCCACGCTGCAGGAAAATATGCCGGTCAAATACTCAATCCGTGTGGATGATGAGGTATTGTCATTGATCGACACCCGCATGCAAACAGTTTTCTATCGCATAGCGGAAACGCAGGTGATGAATATCCTCCGGCATTCGTCCGCCACCAGCGTGGCGATAGTGATGACAGTAGAGAACGAACGGGTCCACATGTCCATCACGGACAACGGAGACGGAGTTGATCTCAAGAATCTCGAGTACGGCCGGGGCTTTTCGATCATCCAGGAAAGGGCCGAGGCTTTCGGTGGTAGTTTCAAACTGCAGAGCACACCGGGTAAAAAGGGTTTTACGATGGAAGTGATAATCTGAGTGCGGAGAGCGGTGTGCGGAGTGCGCAGTGAGCAAGAGATTCGCAAACAACATCTTAAAAGTTTTCCACACTCCACCCTCCGCACTCCACACTCTGACAGGGTTTGCGTGAAGCTGCTAAAAATCGTAGTTTCAGCAAATGAAGCCACTGCTCTTATTTACCCTCCTCTTAGGCCATCAATTCGCCATCAGCCAGGACAGCATTGTAGTACCACTTTGGAAAAATGGTCCGCCGGGTTTTGAAGCCCGCCGTCATGAAAAAGAATTGGCCAAAGACTGGTGGGTGAAGAACATCCATAATCCTTCGATCACTGTGTTCCGCGCACCTGCAGATATCGCAACGGGTGCGGCTATGCTGATCTGCCCAGGCGGTGGGCATCGGGCACTTGTATTCAATTCGGAAGGCAGGGATGCCGCAAAATATCTTAATAGTATTGGTATAACGGCCATCGTACTGAAGTACAGGTTGTTTCGCGAAGAGGGTTCACCTTATACAGAAGAACATACACGGCAGGATGTGTTTCGCGCTATGCGTGTTGCAAAGAGCAGGGCAGGAGAGTGGAACATAGATACCGCACGATTGGGCATCATGGGTTTTTCAGCCGGTGGAGAACTCGCAGGATGGCTGTCTTATAACACAGGAAAAGATTATGTTGTCACGAATGATGTCATCGATAAAATAAGTGCCCAACCTGCATTCCAGGTGCTGGTATACCCCGGACCACTTGTTGTGCCTGAAAAAATCACCTCAGCCGCACCTGCCTCGCTGCTGGTCGCTGCAAATGATGATACCTGCTGTTCCGAACCGATTGTAAAATTATTGCAACTTCACCGACAGGCCCGTGTACCAGTTGAAGTGCACATGTATGCAAAAGGGGATCATGCCTTCAACATGGGAAAGCGAACAAAATTACAAAGCATCCGTTCCTGGCCCGCCCGCATGAAAGAGTGGCTGGATGATAACGGGTTCTCCCGGCCTCAATAAGGTTGAGGCTGAGTTTGAGGTTGAGGTTGAGGTTGAGGCTAAGGTTGAGGCTAAGATTAATTTTGACAATTCCCCGCAATCTTTCGGCACGTTAAGGGAGCGAACGGTAATGAATTTCCACCTTAACCTCAACCTTAACCTAAATCAGTAAGGATAAAGCCCCGTCACCGAACCACCCGACGGGCCCGTCCAGGTAATGCGGAGATAGTAACTCCCATTGCCAGGACAGGATGTGACCGCGCCCTGGTTATTCAATCCAAACAGCACCGTGCCGCTGAATCCTGCAGACTGGTATAGCAACGCACCACTGGTGATGCGAAAGTTACAATCCTGCCGGATCACGACCGGGCTGGTTGAAGATGTTGTAAAGCTGGCACCGAAGCGGTTTGTGCCCCACTCAGCAATATTGTCAACGCCACCTGCGCTGTGTATACCGCGACTTGAAACGACGACACCATTCTGGTAAGTAAACGTACGCTCTTTCGCTACGTTCCACGTACGTTGGGTGTTATCATCAAAGGTCACCTGCAGGCCATTGCTCTCAACGCGATGCACAATAGAGGGCAGGGTAGCGAGTTGGATCATCAACCCGCCGCTCACGTTCGTGTAGGTCTGCGTGCCGTTTATGGTTATACTCTTCGCGTCAGCGGTACGCGTGATCTTGAAGTTTTGAAAAGATACAATGATCACCGCACCCGGGTTTCTCCAGCGGGTGTTGGCATTGACTGAAATAACGATCACACCGGTTCTTGTAGTTCCATTGTTGCACGCATTGCTTCCATCGTATGTCAGGGTGAGTGTGCGGACATTGTTGGCACTGTCGAGAACGATAGCAGCATCACAGATAATACCAAGTATCTCCTGCCCACGACCAGCGATGGGAACAGCAGCTTCCAGGGCCAGGTTTATGTCCGCTCCGGCTGCGTCCATACTTGCAGAAAAATTGTTCTGATCGTCCACCTGGGCTTTCGCCTGGGTATCCATGATGAGTTCTTCGATCTTATCCCGGCTGCAGGACACAGCCAACGCAGCGATAGCGATAATCGATACAAGAAACGAATTTTTGAACATAAAGTTTGTTTGGGTAAGGTTTCCGGGCCGGGCCCATGATTCCAAAAAACGGTGCGTTGGTAAATTTATTGCAGTATGCCAACCGCAGCTTACGTTCTGGCTGGGCATACCAGTAATTCTCCCAAACTCACAGCGGACATTTACCTTTGGTGTTCAACATCAGCTATGATCACGATCAGTAATGAAACCTGCACCGCAACCTTTCTTGAAAAGGGCGCAGAACTACGCAGCCTCCGTTATGCCGATACAGAGTATATGTGGCAGGCCGGTGAAGCCTGGCCTAAAACCTCTCCTATATTGTTTCCCATTGTGGGAACGTTGAAAAACGGACACTACCTGCACAAGGGTGTTCCTTACCAGCTCGGCAGGCATGGCTTTGCCCGCGAGCGCGAATTCGTTGTTACAGAGCAGACCGGCAGTTGCGTCTGCTTCACCCTCATGAGTGATGATGACACGCTGAAACATTTCCCGTTTCCCTTCCGGCTGGATATCATCTATAGCCTGGAAAAACAAACGCTCCATATCAGCTATCGCGTGGTGAACACCGGCACATCCACCATGTATTTTTCGATCGGCGGACATCCTGCTTTTCGTGTACCACTGGAAGATTCCCTGGATTACGAAGATTATGCCCTTCATTTTAACCAATTGGAGAATGCAAAACGCTATCCCATTTCTCCGGATGGACTGATCATGAAAGAGCCCGTAACCTGCCTGGATCAAACACAGTTATTGCCGTTGAAAAAAAGCCTGTTCTACAAAGACGCACTCGTGTTTAAACAGCTTCAGTCTGACCAGGTATCCCTCAAAACCGGCAGGGGTAACCGAGGACTGACAGCCTACTTTGCAGGTTTTCCATACATGGGAATATGGGCAGTAAAAGACGCCGATTTTGTTTGCATCGAACCCTGGAGGGGCATTGCAGATGGCGTTGATGCGGGCGGCGAGATATCGGATAAGGAAGGAATCATGATCCTGCAAGCCCAGGGGGAATGGGAGCAGGGATGGAGCATTGAGTTGTTCTGACACGGGTAAGTACCATTCATCCCGCCAGTTTGCAGTTCATTCATCACCTGCGGGATGATCCGATCAGGTCACGTAGTTTTATTCCATAACCAACCGCATGTTCCCGGCTGTACATTTATTTGCCATATACCTTACCTGCATCATAGCAGGCGGTATAACCGCGCCGGCGGACAATCCCTCACCATACCAACCGATTGTTAACGCCCGTTTCCCCGATGCAGGGGGAGACCCGGTTGTATCCACCGATTCAGCGCTTTGTACCATTCCATTCAGTCGCGCAGGCAACCTCATCGTCATTCGCGCGCAGGTAGATGCAACGGTCGGCAACTTTATACTTGACACCGGTGCCCCGGGGCTGATACTCAACATGACTTATTTCCGGGATTATCCTTCCACGGCAGAGCAGGATGAAGCCGGAGGCATTACCGGGGCCACCATTACCAGCAGCCCGACGGTGGTAGATAAACTCACCTTTGGCCCGTTGAAATTTGCTAAAGTAGATGCCGCCCGGGCCAACCTTGGTCATATAGAAAACACCAAAGGCATCATCATCCATGGCCTGCTTGGCATGCAGCTTTTCCGGAGATTTGAAATGATCATTGATTACGAAAAAAACCTGTTGCATTTTCGGCTTGTAAACAGGAAAGAGGCAAAAGGCACCCGCCATCCCATGCTGGATGATACGAGCGCCTATAATATTATGCCCATCGAGCTCAAGGATAATAAACTGATGACCTATGGCGAGGTGGCAGGGAAGAAGCTGACCTTCATCGTTGATACCGGCGCCGAATCAAACGTGCTGGACAGCCGCCTGCCGGATCGTATCTTTGAGAACGTGTCCATAACGGGCAGGATCATGCTGCGCGGCAGCGGCGATGCAAAGGTCGAAGCACTATCGGGTGACATGAAAAACATGACACTTTCCGGCCGGCCAATCAGTTCATTGCCGGTGCTGGTAACTAACCTGGAAAAAATGTGTGAGGCCTACAACGATCATTGCCTGGATGGCATGCTTGGATTTGACTTTTTATCCCTCCATAAAATTGGGTTTAACTTTGTAACGAGGAAGATGTATATATGGAAGTGATGCGAAAAATATCGAGCCGGGTTTTGCGGACAGTTATACTGACCCTCATCTGCATGCTGGCCACCACATTCCTGCAGGCACAGCCACCGGCAAAGAAGTACACGGTCCGGAATGGCCGCATGTATATAGAACTGGGGCGGCTCTTGTCCGAACAGGCGGTGGACAGCTTCATTACACAGTACAGTCTTTCCGACATCGCTCTCAAACATTTTTTCAGGGGAGAAATGCTGGATTCACTGATCCGTGCGGGCTGGAAACTTGAACAGAATGATTCATCTGTTTTTATCATCAGCAAGGCCATCGAAGGATTTGGGAAATTCGAAAACCCTTCTGATAAGATACTTGTGGCAGGGAAAAGCCAGCAGCCGCCGAATTTTCCCGTGGTCAGCAGTAACGTGCGGTATGGTTTCAATAAGTTCCGCAATAAGCTCCCGTTTGCAGAGAAAGATTCGTTCGTCACTTTTTATCTCCGCAATTTTCTGGATGCATCCCGGGTGGTGTTAAGTGGTAGTTTCATCAATTGGTCGCCAACATCGTTACCGATGGTGAAAACAGACAGCGGGTGGATACTGACAATTGCCCTGAAGCCTGGTAAATACTGGTATAAATTTATCATCGATGGCAACTGGAGAACCGATCCGGATAATCTTCAGAATGAGAACGACGGTTTGGGGAACATGAATTCAGTAATGTTCAAGTCGAACCATGTATTCCAACTGGCCGGCTATGACAATGCAAGAAAGGTATATGTGGCGGGCAGCTTCAACGACTGGCGGGAGAAAGATCTGCCGATGGTGAAGACGGGTATCGGCTGGAGAGTGGCGTTGTATCTGGCCGACGGCACTCATACCTATCGGTTCATTGCCGACAACCGCTGGATGACAGATCCGGCAAATCCTGATAAACTTCCCAATGAATTCAATGATTACAACTCGGTAATTCGGTTTGGAAAGCCTTATGTGTTCCATCTTGATGGATTTACAGATGCAACAACCGTGGTATTATCGGGCTCATTCAATAACTGGCGCAGGGATGAATTGTACATGAAAAAATCCGCCACAGGATGGGATCTGCCGTATAATCTTGGGCCGGGTAACTATGAGTATAACTTCATTATAGATGGCAAACGTGCAGCATCGGGCTCCAATCCAGCGGGCCGGGGAAATTTCTTCTTCGTTATTGAACCCAACTATACGTTTCGGTTGAAAGGTTTTCCGAATGCGCGATCAGTTTATCTGGCAGGAAGTTTCAACAATTGGTCGCCGAATAGTTTTGCCATGGAGCGACAGGGAGATGAGTGGGTGTTTTCGGTACATCTGTCACCGGGCAAGCAACTTTATAAATTTGTGGTAGACGGGAAATGGATCATTGATCCCGGGAACAAGTTGTGGGAACAGAATGAACACAATACGGGAAATTCGGTGCTTTGGATAAGTGATGGACAGGTGAGATGAATTAGACTTGCTTTAGACATTTTCTGCAATGGCAGATATCGTAACTTTATGAAAAGTTGAAGCAATGGCAAAGAAATCAAATCATGTAGTACCGTTGTCTACTGGTTGGATAGTACGAAAATCGGGATCAGTGCGAGCTTCCAGAACGTTCGATACGAAAGAAAAAGCACTTGAGTACGCACATAAACTCAGCAGAAAAGAAAAAACTGCTCTCTACATCCATAAAAGCAACGGCATGGTTCAACACCGCAAATCTTATTCCATCGATGGAAGCCTGTCACTGGCTTCAGAGCAGTAATGAGTTTTGACAAAAATATTTTCATCAACTGCCCCTTTGATCAGGTTTACCGTGACACGCTGTTAAAACCAATTCTATATATTCTGATAAAGAATGGATTTTTTCCCAGAATATCATCGGAAATATCTGATTCAGGTCAACTCAGGCTGGAGAAAATCACAGCAATAATCAAATCTTGCAGGTATAGCATTCACGATTTGTCAATAAGTAAGTCAAGTAGAGCCGGGGAATTTGCCAGGATGAACATGCCTTTTGAATTAGGAATAGATTATGGCTTGCGAAATAGTGGTCTGGCAAGATTCAGACAAAAGCAATTTTTAATATTGGAAGCAGTCAAATACGACTATTTGAAATGCCTTTCCGATATCAGCGGTTTTGATATAAAGGATCATAACAATGAGACGCAAAGTGTATTTGACTGCTTGTATGGCTGGTTAAGTGAAACACTAAAGATATATAAACAGGATCCGCCCCGGAAAACGTTTCATGACTTCCTTGATTTTAATAGAAAGTTATTTGATGAAAAGTTGCAAGTGTTTAAGTCGGAAGAATTGGCCAGAGACTATATCGAGAAAATTAGTATCCCGGAATATATTCACGAGATTCGGGATCGCTGCTGAGAATATATGTTGTTGTTGCCTCAACCTATGAATACCATTCCGGCATCTTGCCCTTTCCTCCATTCGTCGTAATTTCGCAGCTTAACCCGACACGATTGAGCGTAGACCTGCTTTTACTGACTCCCCCTTTCACCCAGTTAAACACGCCCTACCCGGCAACCGCTTACCTGAAAGGCTTTCTCAATACCCGTCACATCTCCTCCCGGCAGGCCGATCTCGGAATTGAAGTCACCCTCGAAATATTTTCCCATAAAGGTCTCGCAGCGATCTTCCAACAGGCAAAAACTCCCGGCAGAATCTACTCACCAAATGCCACCCGGATGCTGTCACTCGAAACCGATTATCTCTCCACCATCGAAGACGTCGTCCGTTTTTTGCAGGGAAAAAATCCTACGTTCGCACACCTCGTGGCCAAACGTGATTTCCTCCCCGAAGCATCCCGCTTCGCTCAACTTGACGACCTCGCCTGGGCTTTCGGCTCAATGGGGATACAGGACAAAGCAAAGCACCTCGCCACCATGTATCTGGAAGATCTTTCCGACTTCGTGAAAGAATGTGTGGATCCGCATTTCGGATTCAGCCGTTACGCGGAAAAACTGGCCCGGTCTGCTAACTCCTTCGATGAGCTTTACAACGAACTGCAACTGCCACCGTCTTTCACTGATCATTATCTATTCGCCTGCCTGGAGAAGCACATGCAGATCGCAGATCCCAAACTTGTTGCGATCTCTGTTCCTTTTCCCGGCAACCTCTACGCCGGCCTTCGCTGCGGACAATGGATCAAACAACATCACCCCGACGTTAAAATCGTCATGGGCGGCGGCTTTCCCAATACCGAGCTGCGCAGCCTCTCCGACACCCGCGTCTTTGAATTCCTGGATTTCATCACGCTGGACGATGGTGAAGCACCGCTGGAAACACTGATCGGTTTTGTTAAAGGAAACAAGACACCAGGGGATTTGAAACGAACCTTCCTGCTTGCGGATGGCAAGGTTACTTACCTCGACAATGCATCCTGCAAGGACTACCGACAGGGTGAAGTGGGCACACCCGACTACTCCGATTTCAAGCTCGATAGTTATATATCTGCCATCGAGGTCGTAAATCCCATGCACCGACTCTGGAGCGATGGCCGATGGAATAAACTGACCATGGCACATGGGTGCTATTGGGGTAAATGTACCTTCTGCGATATCTCCCTTGATTATATCCGCCTTTACGAACCTGTTGCAGCCTCGCTACTATGCGACAGGATGGAAGAGATCATTGCACAAACCGGGGAGACCGGCTTTCATTTTGTCGATGAAGCAGCTCCGCCCGCTTTGATGCGTGCCCTCGCCATCGAGATCATCCGCAGGAAACTGACCGTAAGCTGGTGGACAAATGTGCGCTTTGAAAAAAGTTTCACTGCCGATCTGTGCCGATTGCTCAAAGCTTCCGGATGCATCGCAGTGTCCGGCGGGCTGGAAGTCGCGTCGGACCGTCTGCTGCAGCTCATTAAAAAGGGCATCACCGTAGCCCAGGTGGCACAGGTGAATAAGCATTTCACCGAAGCAGGCATCATGGTCCACGCTTACCTGATGTATGGTTTTCCTACCCAGACAACACAGGAAACCATCGACTCGCTGGAGATGGTTCGCCAGCTTTTCCATGCAGGCATTCTTCAATCGGCATTCTGGCACCAATTCACCATGACCGCTCATAGCCCCGTCGGTCTCAACCCCGAATCTTTCGGTGTCAAACGCGCATCAGCGGTTAGCGGAACGTTTGCCAACAATGACCTGGAACACATCGATACGACAGGCACCGACCATGAAGCTTTCAGTTTTGGTTTGAAAAAATCATTGTACAATTACATGCATGGAATCGGGTTAAATGATCCCCTGCAGAAATGGTTTGATTTTAAAGTTCCGAAGACGACAATCTCACCCGATTACATTTTGAAAGCTCTCAATGATGATCTGTCGCTTTCGTTTAAACCTTCTTCCAAAGTGATCTGGATCGGAAAACATGTATCCGTTACGCATTTCACTCAATCAAAAAAAGGTAATAGCCGCGAAATGATCAGTGCCGGTTTTGCTACGCGTCGCCAAACGCAGGAATTGCAGTTCCGTAAAGAACAGGGAGAATGGTTGTTGAGAATTTTGTCACAATTAACTCCGGATCAACCCGTCACCAAAACCCTTCAGGAAATAAAAGACGACTACGAGGCCGCAGGGCTGGAAGACTTTGAACTGTTCTGGGACAACAAGCCCGTAAGCACCATGAATAAACTTGGATTGCTTCGACTCTGACATCAGCGCGGTGCCTGATCCAATGACCTGATCTGGTCAATGTATTTTGGCGGGAACAGCATTTTCTTAAAGAACCATTCCACTCCCAGTTTTTCCGTGATCTTGTAAATACCCAGCAGTGGTTTTGCCCAGGAGAATGCGGGCATCCCCAGCAGATGCCGGACATGCACCGGCACCACCATGGCCTGCGACTGCCGGAGTATAAAATAACGGATGCTGCCGAGGTGTTTGCGGTATTGGAGAAAAAGATCGTCGGTAAGATTTGTTCGGGCGGTATCGGCTATAAGATGCGCATCACGTACAGGCAGCCAGTCACGGTAGGTGAGTGGAAGATCTTTCAGGTTCATTCTGCTGCCCATCCGGTAGAATACATCATACACATCTTCTTTTTCTGTATCGGTAAGCTTGCGCTCCAGCAGTTCGTAAGCAGCGATGGAGTAATGGATCAGCATGAACAATACATCGCGATACGCCCAGTCCGGTATTTTGCTGCCACGGCTGTTTTCCACCGCCTGGTGAATGGCAGTGATCTGGTCGATCGCTTTATGTGCTGTTGCAGTGTCGGAGAATACGATGCGCCTCGCGTACATGACAGTGGAGAACAAGCGGCCCAGGGGATCGGCCGGTAGCCTGCCGGTGAAGTATAGCCAGTCTACAGCCTTGTTCAGCGCAAACTCGGCTGCAGCACCCGCAAACACAAACAGGATTGTGTCGCTTTTGCTCCAGATCTCGCGGACTACCGATTCCTGTTTTACAAAATCCTTCATGGACTACATAGTTTTCACCGGTTGCCAATAACCCAGCCAGTCGATCATCCTGCTTGTAAATCCAAATTCGTTATCAAACCAGGCGATCACTTTCAAATGATTTCCCACAACAGAAGTGAGGGTGCCATCGATCACACAGGAATGGGTATCACCTTTTATGTCAAGCGAGACCAATCCTTCCTCCGAATAATCCAATACGCCTTTCAGGTAACCTTTCGCTGCTGCGCGGAACAGTTCATTGATCTGATCCCTGTCAACCTTTTCCTTCATTTGCACGGTAAAATCCGCCATGGCGCCGTTGGATACAGGTACCCGCGTGGATACGGCGGCAATTTTGCCTTTCAGTGAAGGTAGCATTCGCTCCAGCGACTGGTGAAGGTCTATCTCCACCGGAATGATCGACTCCGCCGCCGCGCGGCCACGCCGGAACTGCGGATGAGGCGCATCGACCAGCTCCTGTCTTGATGTATAGGAGTGGAGCACATTGATCTGAACAGATTCAATACCGATCTCTTCCAGCACCTGTAATACGTTCACAGAACAATTGGTCATGCAGCCACCAGGGGAGACGATGATTGTGCTGTCCTTCAACGCCGCCTCATTGAGGCCATAGATCATCAACGGAACATCGTCGGCGCCTGTGGTTGACAACAGGACGCGTCTGGCACCTGCGGATATATGCTGTGAAGCTTTCGCAAAACTGGAGAATTTCCCAGAACACTCCAGTATCGTATCTACCTGCAGGTCTGCCCATGGCAGACGGGAAGGGTCTGGTTCGCTAAATATTTTTACCACATGCGGGCCACAGATCAATGAGCCCGACTCGATGTGCATGGGCATATCAAATCGCCCATAAATGGAATCATGCTTCAGGAGATACACCAGGTTATCCGCAGGCATGATATCATTTATTGCCACCACTTCGATGTCAGGCCGGCCCACCAATCGCCGGAATAACAATCTTCCAATACGGCCCATGCCGTTAATAGCAATTCTCATTTCTTTAAAAGTTCTTGTTGCGCTGCAAATATCCATAAAAGAAAAATAACCGGGCTGTTAAAGGATGACCGGCGGAATGGATAAATTGCAGCAATGAGAGCAGCTTCGGTAAAGGAAATCCGCGATGAATTGATGACACTTAAGCCCGCAGAACTTGCAGCCATCTGCCAGCGGCTTGCACGGTTCAAGAAAGAAAACAAGGAACTGCTGACCTACCTGCTTTTCGAGGCCCACGACGAGGCCTCCTACATCAACGAAGTAAAAGCCGAAGTGGAGGAGTTATTCCGGGAAATCAACCTGTCACATCTTTATTTCGTAAAGAAAAGCCTCCGCAAAATTCTCCGGGTGATCAATAAGCACGTCCGGTACATGGCCTCCAAACAGGCTGAGGTAGAACTGCTGCTGCACATTTGCCAATTGGTCACCGATGCTGGCATCCCGATCAAAAAGAACAAAGTGCTGGCCAATATCTACTATGCGCAGTTGAAAAAACTCAGCGCAGCCATCACGGGCCTTCACGAGGATCTGCAGTATGAATACCAGCGACAGTTTGAAAAACTTGCCGGCTGATCACTCTTTCTCGTCGCGATGATTGCTCAGGCGGATCTGATCCGTATTTTTCCGCAGGCGCATGTTCAGCAATTCCACGAGCAGCGAGAAAGCGATCATTGTATAGATATAGCTTTTCGAGATCTTCTGGTGAAATCCTTCCGCTACCAGCATGATTCCAATGGCGATCAGGAAAGAAAGAGCCAGCATCTGCAATGTTGGATTTTTGTTGATGAACCGGCTGATCGGCCCTGCAAACGCGATCATGATACCGATCGATATGATCACCGCAATGATCATAATGATGACCTCATCCACCATGCCGATGGCTGTGAGGATAGAATCAAAAGAGAACACCGCATCGATCATCACGATCTGGAATATCACAGACCGCAGCGAAGAATAAATTTTCGTTTTTCCCGCCTCTGCATGAGCATTTTTATCCAGCTTATGATGTATCTCCAGCGTGCTTTTCACTACCAGGAAAAGACCGCCGGCCATGAGGATCAGATCCTTTATACTAATGCCAATGGGTTTGCCTTCTGACTCGATAAAGGGTATTTCGAACAACGGTTCTTTGAGTCGCAGTATCCAGGTAATGGTCAGCAGCAGTGCAATGCGGAACAGCATCGCAAGGATCAACCCGATATTCCGCGCTTTCTTCTGGTGCGCGGGGTCGAGCTTGTCGGAAACAATGGAAATGAAAATGATATTGTCAACCCCGAGAACGATCTCCAGGAATGTAAGGGTCAGGAGACTTAACCATATGGCCGGGTCCGAAAAATCAGGAAAATCCATTCGTCTGTTTTTTTAGAGCAAGGAAAAATTATACCAATCAGATTTGAGCCTGCAATTTACGTCCTATCACCGGGGAATGCGCGGATATAATCCTCCTTTTGTAATATTGCCGGGTGACAGCGACTATTATCACAAATATCGGCCTCCTTTGCGGGGTGGGAAATCCACAGGCGCCATTGCGGGGAAACGATCTGGCTTCCCTGCCCGCAATTGACGATGCATGGCTGATCACCGAGGGCGAGCATATCGTGTCATTTGGCAGCATGGCCGCCATGCCGGCATCGCTACCGGCTAACCGGGTAGATGCCCATGGCGGTTATATATTGCCCGCCTGGTGTGATAGTCACACCCACCTCGTATTTCCCGCCTCGCGGGAGCATGAGTTCATCGATAAGATCAGGGGTCTGAGCTACGCCGAGATAGCCGCAAAAGGAGGTGGCATCCTGAATTCCGCCCGCAGACTCGCGGAAACACCGGAGGATGTGCTCTATGAACAGGCGGTAGAACGCCTTGACGAGATCGCCCGACTGGGTACGGCTTCCGTCGAGATCAAAAGTGGTTATGGTTTATCTACCGACGCTGAACTGAAAATGTTGCGGGTCATTAAAAGGCTTCGGGCTTCCTCCGATCTCACTATCCGCGCCACCTTCCTCGGTGCGCATACCTTTCCGGTAGAGTACCGCAATGATCATCCGGCTTATATCCGCCAGCTCACAGAGGAAATGCTTCCGGTGATCGCGGAAGAAAAGCTTGCGGACTTCATCGATGTTTTCTGCGAAGAAGGTTTTTTTTCACCAGCGGAAACTATCCAGATCTGTGAAGCCGGTGCGCGGTATGGCCTTCGTGCGAAGTTGCATGCAAACCAACTGAACCTTTCCGGCGGTGTGCAGGCCGGGGTACAGGTCAACGCATTGTCTGTGGATCACCTCGAAACCATGGACGAAGCAAGCATAAGCTTGTTAGCCGCCTCTCCAACCATTGGCACCTTGTTGCCCACTGCCGCCATGTTTCTCCGGATGCAAATGCCGCCGGCGAGACAACTGGCCGACCGCGGTGCTGCGATTGCCGTGGCTACAGATTTCAATCCGGGATCTTCCCCTTCGGGAAATATGAACCTGGTAGTATCACTGGCCTGCATTCAGATGCGGCTCCTGCCGGAAGAAGCCATCAACGCCGCTACGATCAATGGTGCCTGGGCGATGAATGTAAACGATCTTACCGGTAGCATTCATCCCGGCAAACGTGCTGACCTTATTCTCACGAAACCCATTCCTTCACTGGCTTACCTTCCATATGCATTCGGTTCTAACCATATTGCTGATGTGATGGTGCGGGGTAAGTGGAAATCTGCCTAAAGTCTTAAGACTGGTATTAAAATGGATGAGAAAGTGCTTTGATCCAAAACAGCTAACTTCCACCATGCTCCTGAAGCGAAGAAAAAAAGCAGATTTCATTCAGCAATTGCTCAACGGCGAGTTGCACGCCACTATATCCAACAGGGAAGAAGGTTTGGATTTTCTCATCGATTTTTTCAACCAGATCCGGCCCAACGGAACCCGTGCGCGCCAGGATCCCGAAGCTAACCTGGGGCTGTTGATCCAACAGGTGGAACAGCACGCCGTCATCCGCACAAAACTCCAGCGCGCGTTTCTCTTTCAGCTTATCAACACTGATCTATCTTCCGCACTCACCGAAAGCGGTATACCACTTGCGGGCGGCTTCTGGCAGGAACTGGGGGATCGGGTAAAACATAAGATACTGCCGCCACGGCAGGATCCAAATGATTTTCTCTACGTACTGAACAGGATCTTTTACAAAAAATCCGATTTCACCTGGGTCGAATCCATCTCACGCCAGGCATGGGTTTCATTCTTTCAAAATTTTCGTTTTTCCATTGGTAACCGCGACAGGAAATTGCATGAGCACCTGCTTGCATCCATGCGCATCCTGACCTTCCAGGTGGCACAAACAGGTTTGCAAAAAGAAGTCAGCAAGTTCCTGCCTGATATCTCCTCTTCCTATAATAATCCGTTTGTTGAACAAAGCTACATTGTGCACGGTCTGCAGCACACCGTCATGAGCCAGGGCTCAATGGAGCAAATCCGCGAGCATTGCCATAAGCTGAAGAGTATGCTTTTCAATTGCGAACGGGAAATCGAACAGGTCAGGCAGGCACAGGCTGAAAGAGGCACCAGTCTCCGGCAGACCTACTCTTTGCTTATTCTCAGTAACCGGATCCAGCGCATGCAGGTTCTTACGGATGTGATAGACATGGATAACCAATTCGACATCGGTCGGTTTGTTGACCTGTTTCGCATTCTGGTTCGCAATGAGAACAGGAAGAACAGTATTCGTGAATTCATGTCGCAGGGTGTCGGATACCTGGCCTACCAGATCGCCGAACACAAGGGCGCGAAGGGAAGCAAATACATCACCAGCACCTGGAAAGAATACCGCCAGATGATCACATCGGCCATGTGGGGCGGATTAATTATCTCCTTTATAGCCGTGATAAAAAACCTTCTTGGTCGGCTGGCACTCGCACCATTCTGGCAGGGATTTGTTTACAGCATCAATTACAGTCTCGGCTTTGTGTTGATAGAACAAACGAAATCTACACTTGCCACAAAGCAACCGGCCTTTACGGCAAGCGCGGTAGCGGGCACACTTGATACAAGAAAGACGCCCGGAGAACCAAACCTTCACAATCTCGCCGTGACCGTTGCAAAAGTTTCGCGGAGCCAGTTTGCGTCTTTCTTTGGCAATCTGATAATTGTTTTTCCTGCCTCATTTCTGCTGGCCTGGGGTTTCGATATGCTGATGGGATACCCGATTGCAGCGGGCGGATCCAATAAAAGTGCGGCGGCGAAGCTGCTCATCGATCAACATCCCTGGCACAGCTTTTCATTGTTATATGCCTGCAACACCGGCTTTTTTCTTTTCCTGAGCGGGATCATGGCCGGCTATGTGCAGAATAAAATACGGTATGGGAAAATAGGAGAGCGGCTGGTAGCGCATCCTGTTTTGCGCGTCACCATGGCGCGAACACGACGCCAGCGTCTCGCTGACCTGATCGAAAACAATGCCGGTGCTTTTGTGGGTAACGTTGCTCTTGGATTCTTCCTCGGCATGGCAGGCATCCTCGGAAATATATTCGGTATACCATTCGACATACGGCACATAACCATTGCCGCAGGTAACACGGCCATTGGCGTATATGGAATCGGGTTTCAAAACCTGGACCTTGGCTATCTCGCCGTTGTTTTTGCCGGAGTGATTGCCATTGGTCTCCTGAACTTTCTCGTGAGTTTTGCACTGGCGTTCTTTGTAGCTGTCAAGTCACGCGGTATTCACCTGAAAGATTATCCGCAGTTTATTGGTATCCTTTGGCGATATTTCAAAAAATATCCATTGGATTTTATCCGACCCCGCAAACGCATGAGCGAATCCTCATGACTTGTTTTTCAGTTAAATTGCCTGACAATTACATCTTCCCATGCAAAAGATTATCGAATGCGTTCCCAATTTCAGTGAAGGAAATGATATGTCCATCATTCGCCAGATCACCGATCAGATCAGCGCAGTTGAGGGCGTGCGGCTGCTGAATGTAGATCCGGGCAAGGCAACCAATCGCACCGTTGTAACCTTTGTAGGCCATCCCGATGCCGTGATCGAAGCTGCCTTCCGTGCTATCAGCAAGGCCGGTGAACTCATTGATATGTCGCGCCACAAGGGTGAGCACCCGCGGATGGGAGCCACCGATGTATGTCCGCTTATCCCTGTTTCGGGAATCACGATGGAAGAGACAGCGGCCTATGCCCGAAAGCTGGCTGCCAGGGTTGGCCAGGAACTTCATTTGCCCGTATACCTGTATGAGCATGCCCAGGCGGATAAAACACGCAGCAACCTGTCGGTCATTCGTGCCGGCGAATATGAAGGTTTTGCAAAAAAGATCCTGCATCCCGAATGGAAACCCGATTACGGCCCTGCCATGTTCGATGCTAAACGCGGGGCCACCGTGATCGGTGCCAGGGATTTCCTGATTGCCTACAATATCAACCTCAACACCACGTCCACCCGTCGCGCCAATGCCATCGCATTCGACGTGCGCGAGGCCGGTCGCGTTAAACGGATAAACGGCAAACCCATACTGGATGAAGAGGGCCGGCCGGTCTCTGAACCCGGTTCGCTCAAAAGCGTAAAAGCGATCGGCTGGTACATCGAAGAATATGGCATTGCACAGATATCCATGAACCTCACAGATATTTCCGTTACACCACTTCACATCGCATTTGATGAAGTATGCCGGAAAGCTGATGCCCGCGGTATCCGCGTAACCGGTAGTGAGATCGTGGGTCTCGTGCCCCTGCAAGCCCTGCTTGCAGCCGGACGTTATTTCCTGGAAAAACAACAACGGTCAACCGGTGTTTCTGAAAAAGAACTGATCAGGATAGCCGTGAAGTCGATGGGGCTGGATGAACTTACACCCTTTGTTCCTGAGGAGCGCATCATCGAGTACCAGCTCAGGGATGCCGCCGCTACAAAGATGATCCGCCAGTCGGTGCTCGATTTTGTAGATGAAACAGCCAGTGAAAGTCCTGCTCCCGGTGGTGGATCAGTGTCAGCCTGTATTGGTGCGCTGGGTGCAGCATTGGCAGTCATGGTGGCTAATCTTTCATCCCATAAAAAGGGATGGGATGATCGCTGGAAGGAGTTCAGCGAGTGGGCGGAAAAAGGTCAGCGCATCAAGGATGATCTGATACACCTGGTTGACCAGGACTCAAAAGCATTCAACGATATCATGGCCGCGTTTTCCCTGGCTAAAAATACAGAGGATGAAAAAGCAGTGCGCCACGCGGCCATACAGGCTGCTACACGCTTCGCAATAGAAGTACCGTTTCGCGTGATGCAGCTTGCGGCTGAAAGCATGGAGGTGATAAAAGCCATGGTGATCCATGGAAATCCCAATTCTGTTTCCGACGCCGGTGTTGGGGCATTGTGCGCGAGATCAGCCGTTATCGGCGCCTTCATGAACGTAAGGATCAATGCTGCGAGCCTGGATGATAAAAAATTTACACAGGATATCATCACCCGCGGACGCGAAATTGAAAACAATGCAATAGCTTTAGAAAACACGATTGTGCAATTGGTCAACGAAAAGATTGGAAACTGATATGAATACGATTGCTGCCCGTTCATCAGCCCTGAGAAATCTTAAGATATACACCCGCCAGGATATCCTTTCCCTCACCCGCCTGCGAAAGTTTGAAACCAAGGTGGGAGAGCGGGTACTTCATCTTTCGGATATACATGATCTGGAAACTTCGATCCAGTCCACCCCGGCCAGGTATATCCTGTTTGGTATACCGGAAGACATTGGCGCAAAAGGAAACTTTGGACTTGGTGGTGCGGATACGCTGTGGATACCTTTTCTCCAACAATTTCTGAATGTGCAAAGCAACGACTTCTTCGATGGTGAAGAAGTACTGCTGCTCGGGCATTTCGACTTCGGTGATGTGCAATACCTGATTGATACCACTGCAAAAACCGATGAAGAAAAAATTGAAGCATATCGTCATGCGGTGAATGGGATCGATGAACAGGTGGAGCAACTCGCCAAGATCATTACGAGTTATGGAAAATTGCCGATCGTTGTTGGCGGTGGACATAACAACAGTTACCCGCTTATCAAAGGAGCGGCAAAAGGCTGGCACAAAGCGGGACACCTTCCCCTTGCACAGATCAACTGCATCAATCTCGATGCCCATGCTGACTACCGGCCACTGGAAGGGCGGCACAGCGGCAATGCATTTCGTTATGCCGAAGAAGACGGGTATCTGCAAAAATATTGCGTGATCGGTGTGCACGAGAACTATCTCCCACAGAATGTCTGGTTTGATATGGTCAATAATCCATTCATCGACTGCATTACGTTCGAGGACATTTTTGTACACGAGAAACGCAGCTTCATGCAGGCGGTGGCACATGCCACCGGGTTTACAGATGATTCACTCACCGGTATCGATCTTGATCTCGATAGCATCCAGGATACATTAAGCAGCGCCATGACGCCCGTAGGTATTGAGCCCAGGCATGCAAGACAGTATATCTCGTTTGCAGCCGTCGATGCCAAGCCAGCATATCTTCACATTTGCGAAGGCGCATCCCGACTTGCCGACGGCCGTACAGACAGCGGCAGTGGTAAGCTGGTAGCGTATCTGGTTACAGATTTCGTGAAAGCGATGGCCCTATAATTTGCTGGAATCGCCTTTGCGTCCTGGCTGTTTATTTTGCGTCTTTGCGTGAAATCAAAACGGGATCCCCAGATTGATAAACGTCTGCACCTTTCCTGTCTGATCACTATACATCACACTTAGGTCCAACGGACCCAGCGCAAAATTATAGGAGAACGTAAGCGCGTATCCCGAATACACATCCCGTGCGCGGAAGAAATCGCTTTTGCTGAAGAAATTATTGAACAAAACATTGGCGCGGCCGGTAAGATAGGCGTTGTTAAAAATTGTCCGACGAAGCCCAAGTTGCATACTGGCATATGCCGAACTGTACACGGTGCCTTCCTGGAGGCCGGCAAACAATACCTGACGCCTGAATAACCGCACCATTCCTCCAATAACAAATTCATTCATTACGTTGTTGCCATAATCGAAATTGATCCCACTCTGCGCATGCAGGAAGCCGATAGTTTTTTCGCTCATGGGAGTGTAGCCCTCCGCGGAAACTGTGGTGTAGTAAAATGAGCTTCTGCCGGTCTTGATCGAGTCAGGATCTTGCGGAGGCTGTCCATTTACCAGGAAACTTACGCGCAAATCCTGCCGGCCGATCCTTCCCGCCTCCAGGTCGATCTTCCATCCGCGTTTCGGAAATATGTTCCGGTCAAGACTGTTATGATTGAGATAGGTGAACAACGTGGAGAACTGGTTTCTGCCACGAAAGGCAAGGTCAGGAGTAATGGTGGGATTATAATTCAGCCACTCAAATCGATGGCCCACGCCCACTTTGAAATTCCGGTTGGGCGAGTAGTGCAGTCGCTCACTTACTTCCCAGTAGTTTTGTTTATAAATACCACTTTGCTTCAATTGCTCGTAGGCAATAAAATCAAACCTGTCAAATTCCGTCTTGAGTGTAAGCGCGAAATTCTTTACGCGACCGATGTATTGCAGATGTTCCCCTTTTAACCGAAAGCTTTCACCAAGATTTACCGTGACAAGGCTTCGCGAATTTGGCGTGAAGAAATTTCGGGTGGTAAAATTTCCGATCACACCGATGCCGGAAAATCGCGTGTAGTGCACGCCTACCTTGGCAAACGTAAACGGGTTCTCGATCACATCAAAACGGATATGTGCAGTTCCATCATCTTTTGGCTGTAGGGCGTATATAACCCGCTTATAATATCGTGTTCCAAATGCCTGCCGAACGCGGTCTGCAAGTTCTTTGGCTGTGTAAGTGCCGTTGAGCTTGAGGTTCATCGTGTGAAAGAAAAATTCCGGGCTGGTCTTATCCAGTCCGACCACCTCGTGTGAAGTGATCTTCACCGTGTTCAGTTTAGGCAGCCGGTTTACCGGAACTTCGGCTTTACCATAGATCGCATTAAGGGAATCCGCGAGTTGCCTGAAGCGGGGATACAACCGTTTTCCCTCGTCAATTCCCATTTGGAGGATATCGTCCGCATCGGAGAAGCTACCCATGTTGAAGTTCTCCATGTTGAACGGGATATAAATATCGCAAAGTGGGACTTCCTTTTTTGTATCCTCGCTTTCCCGGAAGAAAGCGACCTGAAGTAATATCTGGAACACGTTCCTGATTTTTTCAGATGGCAATAAGCCCGAGGCAACGTTACTCCCGATCACGATGTCCGCACCCATGTCCTTTACATCTTTCACGGGAAAGTTTCGCACGATACCGCCATCCACAAGCCGGCGGCCATTTACGTCCATGGCCGTAAACACCGAGGGAATGGCCATGCTGGACCGGATGGCCGAGATGATCTCGCCGTCTTTCATTACTACGGCTTCGCCTGTAGCGACATCCGTGCTGATGCATCGAAAACCCATATTGAACCGGGAAAAATCCTTGATGTCATGTACCGGGAAAAATAACTCGGAGAAACGAAGCCAGAGTTCCTGGCCTTCAAGAAGCCCGGTGGACAGGTTAAAGCGATTGTTTATCCAGGGTAATTCGGCGACATAACGGGATGCTTCATCCTTCTCATCCATGAATAAACTCCTCAAATTTGCCTGGTTGCGGAGGATAAGATCCCAATCCACATTGCGGACGATTTTTTCGAGACTGTCAGCCGAATAACCAATGGCATAAAGACCGCCGATGATACTGCCCATGCTTGTACCAGTGACATAGTCTACGCGTAATCCGGCGGAGTCGATGGCCTTGAGAATACCAATATGCGCAAGCCCCTTGGCTCCGCCGCCGCTGAGTGTAACACCGATCTTAGGACGGGTAGTCTGAGATGCCGCTTGTTGCAGGGAAAAGGACAGGAGAAGAATGAATAAACAGCGCAAGTTGAGGTTGTGGTTAAGGTTAAGGTTGAATTTTCACGCAACATTTCATGCAGCATTCACGCAACGAGACAAAGTGAGCAGCCCTCCAGCATCCAGCATCCAGCTCCCAGCACCCAGCCCCCAGTCCTAGTCGCCACTCTCTGCTTCCATCAGCTTTTCAAACGCTGCTTCATAATCTTTTTCCAGTTGCTCCAGTTCACGGGATATCTTTTTATGCGCTGCTTCCGTCTCGGTGAATTTTTGCTTGTCTGAATACGTATCCGGCGATGCGAGTGCTTCGTCGAGTTTGGTTTTCTGCGCTTTTACGGTGGCAAGTTTCTCTTCCAGTTGCTGGAAGTTTTTTTGCTGCCGTTGCAGATCTTTTTTCGCATCCTTGTTGATCGGTGCATTCTGCAAGGGCTTTGGCGCTGCTACCGGAGCCGGCGACTGTTTCTGTGATTTGGCATCCTGCTTCTTATTGCCTTCCAGTTTCTTTGCTTCTGCTTCCTGTTTTGCCATGCGCTCTTTCCACGCTACATATTCTTCATAACCGCCTTTGAACTCCTTGATCTCCTGGTCAACGATCTCCCAGATCTTATTGGCCGTCTTCGAAACGAAATAACGATCGTGGCTTACCAGTATGAGACTGCCCTCATATTTGTTCAACGCATCGATCAGCAGATCACAGCTATGCATGTCAAGGTGGTTGGTCGGCTCATCCAGCATCAGGAAGTTCGCCTTGCTCACCATCGTCTTAGCGAGTGCTACCCGGGCCTTTTCACCTCCACTCAGTACACGGATCTTTTTATCGGCATCATCACCACTGAAGAGAAAACAACCCAACAGGGTTCTTAGTTCAAGTTCAGTCATCTGGCTCCCGCACTCTTTCATTTCATCGATGATGGTGTTGTTGATGTTCAATGCTTCGAGCTGATGCTGGGCATAGAAGCTCTCCTCCACATTGTGCCCCCATTTTCGTTCACCTTCGAATGATTCCACACCCGCGATGATACGGAGCAAGGTTGATTTTCCTTTACCGTTTGCACCGATCAGCGCGATCTTGTCACCCCGGTCTATTTCCGCGGAAGCGTGATCTACGATCACATTTTCACCAAATTGCTTATGGATGTCTTTCAACTCTACCAGCACTCGACCCGGGGTTTTATCGACCCGGAAATTGATCCGGATGTTTGGACGTTCCAGTGATACATCCTCGATGCGCTCCAGCTTGTCCAGGCGCTTCTGTATACTTTGTGCCTGCGCCGCCTTGCTGGCCTTGGCTTTGAACCGTTCTACGAAGCGTTCCTGCTGCCGGATATAATCCTGCTGATTCTCGAAGGCCTTTTGCTGCAGGTCGATGCGGATAGCCTTTTCGCGCTCGTAAAAATCGTAGTTACCGTTGTAGATATGCAATTGTTGCTGGTACACCTCCACAATCTTGGTGACCATCCTGTTCAGGAAATATTTATCGTGGCTGACGATCACCACTGAACCCTGGTAATGCAGCAGGTATTTTTCCAGCCACTCGATCGAGGGAAGGTCAAGGTGGTTCGTCGGCTCATCGAGCAACAACAGATCCGGCTGCTGGAGGATCATCTTGGCAAGCAGTACGCGCATTCTCCAGCCTCCGCTGAATTCCTTGTACGGCCGCTGCAGGTCGGCATTCGAAAACCCGAGCCCCTGCAATACTTCCTCTGTTTTGTGATGAATGTTATACCCGCCGAGCAACTCCAGCTCATGGAGCTTGTCGGTATACGCGTAAAGTGTTTTTTCATCGCCGGTCTTTTCCAGCTCCTTTCCAAGCTCTTCGATTTCCTTTTCCAGTTGGATCACTTTTTCAAACGCGCTCAATGCAACCTGGAGAATGGAATCCTCGGTGTCAAAACTCAGTAGATCCTGGTGGAGGTAGCCAATGCTGGTAGTACGGCTGCGCTCCACCGTGCCCGCAGAAGGACTGTATTGCCCTACAAGCAACTTGAGGATGGTGGATTTCCCCGTGCCATTATAACCTATCAACCCGATGCGCTCATTTGGCTGGATGTGCCAGGTGGCCTCTTCAATAATTGCTCTCGCTCCAAATTCAAACGTTACGTTCTGTAAACCAGCTAACATAGTAGAAACTCTCGTATTTATTAATTTGCAAAAATAATGTATTATACACTGC
This sequence comes from Bacteroidota bacterium, assembly GCA_023430465.1. GTDB lineage: Bacteria > Bacteroidota > Bacteroidia > Chitinophagales > Chitinophagaceae > JAEZAM01. The sequence goes on from JAEZAM010000103.1 coordinate 68,585, forward strand.
TAAAGCTTTGAATTACATTTGACCAAAATATCAGCGCACGTATGAAAAAATTCTTCGGTATCCTCCTCATCCTCCTGGCTGGTACGGCGGGGATCATTTATTTCGTCTATTTCCGGGGCGGTAAAAAACGCGATAAAGGCCCTGAACCGGTATCGCTTTCGGTGTCAAAACATAGCGATACATTCAACCAGTCCGTGCAAGCCATGCTCAATGAATACTACGATCTGTCAGAGGCATTCGTGAACTGGGATACGGCAAAAGTGACAGCCCACACGAATGCATTGCGCACCCGGCTGAATGACTTCAAGGTGGATGAACTCAAAGTGGACACGAACGGGATCTACGAATCAGCACTCGATCCGCTGGCAACCGCAAAAGCAAATGCCGACGCCATGGCGAACGCAGCAGGACTGGACGCAAAACGCACCATCTTTAACCAACTGTCTGACAATATTCGCCTGCTGATGATCGTGGTAAAATATGACCGCGAAAAAATGTACTGGCAGGAATGCCCGATGGCTTTTGGCGACGAAAGTACCGGCAACTGGCTCAGCCGAACTGCAGATGTGCGCAATCCTTACCTCGGTACCAAACACCCGGAATACAAGGCCACCATGCTGGAATGTGGCGGCCCGAAAGATACCATCAACTTTACGATGAGCACTCCCAAATAATTTAAACTTCAGCAACAACAACACATGAGAAGAATCATTTTAGTCCTGTTTACTGCAGTTCCCGCTATTCTTTTTTCACAGGAAAAAACGGATGCAGACATGCTCCGCAAGATCCGGGAAGAAGGGCTGCAGCGTTCAAAAGTAATGGAGATCGCCTTTTACCTCACCGATGTCAATGGCCCGCGACTCGCGGGTTCGGCTGGTTACATGAAAGCGGCCAACTGGGCCCGAACGGAGATGCAGAAATGGGGAATACAGAACACTGCCCTTGAACCCTGGGGTGATTTCGGTAGAGGCTGGGAACTGAAGAAGAGCTATATCGCCATGACAGCCCCGTATTATAAACCACTGATCGCGTATCCCAAAACCTGGACCTCCGGTACGAACGGGCTTCGCCAGGCAGACATTCTGCTGGTAGAAGCGAAAGACAGCACGACGCTTTCACAATACAAAGGAAAGCTGGCCAACAAGGTCATCCTTCTTTACCGGAATGATACCCTGAAACCAACCTTTATTGCCGACGCAAAACGCTATAATGATGAAGAATTAAAGAAGATGGCTGACGCAGAAATGCGCGTGGTGCAACCGATCGATACATCGGCTGCCGCCCGCCGCCAGCGCGAGATGCAGCGTTCTGCTATGGGCGGTTTCCAGGTGACAAACAAACTGAAAGAGATGGCAAAGGCGGAAGGCGCCGTTGCCATCCTGAGCATGTCCCCACGTGGGCATGATGGTACATTGTTCGTTCAGGGCGGTGGCGCATACACGACTGGTTCACCCGAGAACTTCCCCGACATCATGATCACATTCGAAGACTACATGAGCTTCTGCCGCCTGGCAAAAGCAGGCATACCGGTTAAACTGGATGTGGAGGTAGCAACCGAATTTTCTGACGCGGATACAAAAGGGTACAACGTTATCGGAGAGATAAAGGGAACAGACCCCAAATTGAAAGCAGAGGTTGTTATGCTCGGCGGGCACCTCGATTCATGGCAGGGCGCCACAGGAGCCACCGATAATGCAGCCGGCAGCGCTGTTATGATGGAAGTAATGCGCATCTTGAATACTGTGGGTGTAAAGCCACGTCGCACCATTCGCATCGCGCTGTGGGGAGGAGAGGAGCAGGGCCTGCACGGTTCAAGGAATTATGTGAAAAATCATTTCGCCGATCCGGCGGATATGAAATTGAAACCTGAACATGATAAAGTGTCGGCGTATTACAACATCGACAATGGAACAGGCAAGATCCGCGGTATTTACCTCCAGGGAAATGAACAGGCGAGACCGATCTTCACCGACTGGCTGGCACCATTCCACGATCTCGGTGCAACTACCGTCACTATCTCGAACACAGGCGGCACAGATCACCAGGCGTTTGATGCTGTAGGCATCCCTGGCTTCCAGTTTATCCAGGATCCCATTGAATATAATACCCGCACGCATCATACCAACATGGACTCTTATGACCACCTGCTGGCCGATGATATGAAGCAGATGTCCGTTATCGTCGCATCGTTTGTTTACAATACAGCTATGCGGGACGCGAAAATTCCGAGAAAGGAACTGCCGAAGCCAAGGGCGAGATAGTTTCACGCAAAGGCAAGCAGGATGAACCTGGCCACAGTCGTTTATCAGGGCCCTTCGACAGGCTCAGTGCAGGCAGTGCAGGCAGGGCATGTACGCCCATATGCGCTTCTGAGCTACTCAGGGACCGGGGCGTAATTGGATTCTGGGGAAATTACCGGGAAGGACGCGCCTTGGATACAATGGGGAAAAAGAATACGGCATACATGCGCGGCCGAAGGCAAAGCTGGCGGGCGCCTGAGCAATGTAACTGCTTAACCTTACTATACGGAGCGCCATCGTCAGCTTTAGCGCATCACTATGCCGTATTCCCCCATTGGATCCGAGCGCA
>JAEZAM010000118.1 GCA_023430465.1 Bacteroidota bacterium
GAGTTGGACCTGCCTGCCGCAGGCGGGGTGTGTGTTCTGCTCTGCGGTCAGTCCGGCAAGTAAGAGCCACGCCGGGCCGGACATCATTCACCTGGTGTTATTAACCCCGGGATTCATCCCGGGGTTAGAAGCGTACAAGAGTTGGACCTGCCTGCCGCAGGCGGGGTGTGTGTTCTGCTCTGCGGTCAGTCCGGCAAGTAAGAGCCACGCCGGGCCGACATCATTCACCTGGTGTTATTAACCCCGGGATTCATCCCGGGGTTAGAAGCGTACAAGAGTGTGGACCTGCCTGCCGCAGGCGGGGTGTGTGTTCTGCTCTGCGGTCAGTCCGGCAACTAAGAACCACGCCGGGGCGGACATCATTCACCTGGTGTTATTAACCCCGGGATTCATCCCGGGGTTAGAAGTGTACTGGAGTGCGGAGTGTGGAGTACTGAGACCATAGAGCGAGGTACGGAGTAAGAGCGATAATCATTTAAAAAGCAACCCGACAAGGGCTTTAGCCCGCGAGTCGGGAGATTTGAATAGCCCCGACTTTAGTCGGGGAAGTGCGGAGTGCGGAGGTTGAGCGCTTGGGCGGGCATCATTCACCAGGCGGCATTATCCCGGGGTTAGAACCGTACGGGAGGGCGGGGGTAGACGCCGGGCAGGCACATTATTCGCTTTCTCTCCATATGGCTAAAGGAAAGATATGGATTGGGACCAGCAACGTGGTGGTGCCAGGAAATAAGACCACATTTCCAAAAGAATACCAGCACCGGAGCCGATTGCATTACTACAGTCAGCTTTTCAATTCACTGGAGATAAACAGCAGTTTTTATAAAATTCCGCAAGGAAGCACCTTTGGGAAATGGAATGACGATGTGGTGGACGATTTCACTTTTTCCATCAAGCTGATAAAGGATGTCACGCATCACAAGTCACTTCAGCGCGATGATACACTGATTTTACGTTTCCTGGACGCAGCCTCGCAGATGCAAAAGAAAGGCTGCCTGCTTATTCAATTTCCGGGCAAGATAACGCTTGATTTTTATGCACAGGTAGAGGATATCCTGGAGGAATTGGATGCTGCTGATCCAGGCAGATGCTGGCGCAGGGCCGTTGAATTTCGCAGCACCAGTTGGTACGTTGGTGAAACGGAAGACATGTTGCGGCACTACAACGCTACAATGGTGTTGCACGATATCCCCAAATCCCGCAGAATACTTCCTCCTGACAATGCTCCATTCATTTATTTACGATACCATGGCCCTACCGGTAATTACAGGGACAGCTATAGTGATGAGTTTCTGAAGCAGCAGGCAAAGAACATCAAGGTTTGGTCGGGCAAAGGAAAAGATGTGTTTGCCTATTTCAATAATACGATGGGCAGCGCATTTGATAATGCACGGTTGTTGCGTAAGCTGGTGAGGGAATAGGTAGGTGGCGTTCCGTTCTCGGTCTGTTTCTCTGATCTCGGTGTATCTTCCCCGACTAAAGTCGGGCTATTCAATTTTCCCGACTGGCGGGCTGAAGCCCTTGTCGGGTTATAAATTCGATCCGCTCTCGTTCTATCTCTTCCGACTAAAGTCGGGGCTATTCAATTTTCCCGACTGGCGGGCTGAAGCTCTTGTCGGGTTATAAATTCGATCCGCTCTCGTTCTATCTCTCCGGACTAAAGTCGGGGCTATTCAATTTTCCCGACCGGCGGGCTGAAGCCCTTGTCGGGTTGTTATTCCGTATATGCCGATCTCGCTCTCATTCTCGATCTGTTCTCCGCTCTCGCTCGCTTCTCCATGCGTCAAATCATTTTGTTAAAAAATAGTTAACCGCGCTCCACCTACCCAACCCTCTTTTCCTACCGCGGGGTATTGTAATAAAATGCCTTAACCTAAACTTCCACAAGATGAACAAGACAATCTCATTTTCCAGGATCATCATCGCCCTTTTGGTTGTACTTACTTCCTGCTCAAAGGAAGAATTACTGACCACCACCGATCCCACACCGCCCGTGAAGGATACCGCGGCCGGCACGCCGCCTGTTGTTCCCGGACCAGTAAACCGGCACATCACTGCCAACCTTCGAGCAATTGTAAAGGTAGGAGCGGTCCGCTACGATAGCATCGCAGCAGAACTGCAGGTGACAAGCTGGGACAGCTCAGGTAACGCCTTCCATAATATCCTGCGCCTCGCGCCAGGCCGGAACGCCATTCAGCTTGCTGAAAAATTTCCCCGTCATAAGTTTACAATGAAGGCATGGAACACCGAGAAGTCAGTAGAGATGACCCGGGAAGAGGTTGTGGCTGCCGGCGTGATTGAACTCGAAACAGCGAGAGCAGCGAAGAAACTCCGTTCGGAATCTTCCTTCATCCTTATCCAGGGCACTGATCAGCAACAATCAAAAACTGATTATTACTACCATGATAATGGCAACCTTCGGAAGATCGATTTCTACCAGAAGAAACCCGAAGTATGGGAGCTCCAACTCACCTGGATCGATCATTTCTCCTACACCGGCAACAAGGTCAAAAACATCCGGCGTACCAACGGTGCGGGACAGGATGCCATTCAGACAAGTTTCTCCTATCATGCTGCCGGATTTCTTGAACACATCCACCAGTCCGGCTTCGGCAATGAAACGTATGCCTACATCGCTGGCCCGGTGAATGCCGAAAACGGCGAGGTGACCATCGATTATTTATTCAGCAATGGCCAGGCAATGACTTACAACATGACATTCCGGAACGGGAATAAAGTTGAAGAAACTGCCACAGGCTCCACAGGCGCTGGTGAAGGCGGTGAATTTACATACGACCAAAACGTCAATCCATACAACCAAATGAACTGGCCAGACCTTTACCTGCGCAACCTGTCCAAAAACAATCGTACTCTTGAGAATAAAGGCTATACGGGAAGCATACCGTCTGTCATACCCTACAGAACAGTTTTTACCTATGATGAAGACGGGTATCCCGTACAGATGATAAAAAGCTATAAGAACCCGATCAACAACGATCACCTGTACGATATAAAGACGCTTTATTTTTATTGATCCACCACAATACCACGATGATGAAAAATATTCAGTTTATATGGTTGCTGCTTTTGCTGGCGGCCTGCTCTACCGCAAAAGTTGCCGTTCCTGATCAGTTCAAATCCCAGGCGGTAGATATGAAGGTGAAGGGTGTGAATGGATTCAAGATCAACCAGTCGCTCAATTTCGGACCATACAAAACCTCCCGGATAAAGCGCGGGTGGGATTTTGCGAAAAGTACACAGTACACCCGCTTTGGCATCGAACCCGAGGATTTTGTGCTCCGCGTCTTTGACATTGGCTCCGACAGGAAGAAAACAAAAGAGCAGAATAAATTTCAGTACACGATCTCTGACGAAAACCTGGCTGCTGAAATCTTTGCACAGGAGAAATTTTCTTCCGACGAATTTATCTACAAAAGCAAACACCCACTCATCGGCGAATTCACCCGCACAAAAAGTTACGAGTATGACTTCGGTGCAGCCATCGTTGTGCTGGCCCAGGGCCAGGAGCAACCCTGGTCTTTGGTGATGACGAATAAATACAACGAGGCGCGCGACACTGCACGCCAGTTATTTGATCGTGCAAAAGCGGAAACAACCGGTTATGCCACGAATGGTAAAGAGACCATCGAGATCAGGCCACTGATGTTGCGAAGCGTTACAACTGCTTCCGGTAAAAAAACAAATGTAGTGGGCGGAGCCTTGCTTTCAGGGTACGAGTTCCGGATCGATGATGGCGTCATTGGCGTGGTTGATATCCTGGACAACCGGGTATGGATGTACAAGGAACTGGATAGTCCTACTAAAATGGTCCTGTCTGCCATCAGTTCGGCAATCCTTCTCAAACGTATCCGCAGTGAGCAGGAACTGGCATTCAGGTAATCGATCCAATTTAATGTAAGAAGGCGATATAGATACAAAGTATGTAGATAAGGATGCAGATTTGCAGCGACATACAAATGCTGATCGACGGTTGCATTGAAAATAACCGCAGGGCGCAGGAGGCTCTCTACCGTGAGTTCTATTCTTTTGCCATGACGATCGCATTGCGCTATGCCCGCGATGATCACGATGCGGCCGATATCCTCAGTCATGCCTTCGTTAAGATATTCAAGAGCATCCGGAGTTTCGATCCGGGTAAAGGAAATCTTCATGGATGGATCAAAAAGATTGTCATCAATGAGGGACTCGATCATATCCGTTCGAGGGAGCGTTTCAGCACGGCCATGGAGGTGGCTGATGCGGAGGAGCCTGCAGTGAGCAATGCTGCAATTGCCGAAATGGGCGCTGATGAGATCATGATGATCATTCAAAAACTTCCACCCGCTACGCATGCCGTGTTTGTGCTCTATGCCATCGATGGATTCAATCATCGCGAGATAGCAGGAAAACTGGGCATCAGCGAAGGCACCAGCAAATGGCATCTCAGCGAAGCACGCAAGACCTTACAACAATTGTTGATGACGAATGCAGTAAATGGATAACAGGTTAACATATGAAATACTTCTGACGGAGAAGCTCGAATCGCGGCCGATCCCCGACCTGGCCGATGCCATCTGGTCACGGATCGAAGCGCAGCTTGATATCGAATTGCCCCCGGGCACCGACACGCCGGCACCTGCTGCATTGGAAAAAATCGCCGGAAAATGGTGGAAGGGATTTGGCCTCTCCGCGTTTGTGGTGGCCTTGACACTTGCATTTTTCCAGGAAAGAAAGCAAACATCCTCCTCACCCTATATACGCCCGGCAGGGACAGACTCATTTTCCGTTGCGCCCCAGAAGATCGACAGGACACCGTCGCCAAATGTAAAATTGGAACCCTCAAGAAGAGCGATTCCCAATCCAGTCAAACCATTCAAAAACTTCAAGGCAACCTCATCATCTGTTGCTCCGCCGCTTCCTGCGAATACGAATCGTCAGGTGGATATCGAACCTGGCAAGCTGGTTGAGCCTTTAGTTCGTCCGCTGCCCGTGAAGACGGATACGGTGAAGACAACGCGTGGTGTGAAAGGTATTACGGATGATGATTACCGCATTGAGCCGGCGGGGTAGTTGAGGTTGAGGTTGAGGTTAAGGTTAAGGTTAAGGTTAAGATTCAGGTTCTAATAGAAAGCTGAATTTTCGCTTTTTGTATAAAAACCAGCCTCCATACAATGGACTCCAACCTCAACCTCAGCCTCAACCTCAACATGGCTCATCTTGAGCATACATTTTGTAGAACCTTTCTTCGCGGAAAGCGTTACTAACAAGAATATCATGAGAAATCTACACCTGTTTGCCATTGCATTCCTCATTTCGTTATCAGCCAGTGCCCAGATAGAGCGTGATCCGCTCCCTGTAGGCGAAGAATCTGTGATCCGCATCAATTCCAGCAAGCTTTTCGGCCGCCTCGTTGACAGTCTGAGCGGCAAAGGCATCGAAGCGGCGTCCGTGCAGTTGATCATGAAGGACAGAATGGGTAAAGATAGCCTCGTTACAGGGATGCTTTCCCGCCCCAATGGGGATTTCAGTTTCGAAAATATCCGTAGCGACTGCACGCTCATATTAATGATCAGTGCCATCGGTTTTGGACCAAAGGAAGTTATCGTGCGCCTGCCTGACAATGCGACTATGAGCCAGGACCTTGGCAACATCCTGTTAAGTGCCGACATCCGTCAACTGACCGGTGTCACCGTTCAATCGAGAACCCGTTCACTGGAAATGGGTATTGATCGTAAGGTTTTCAACGCAAGCAGCAGCCTGGTCTCCAGTGGCGGTACGGCCATCGACCTAATGAAAAACATTCCTTCCGTGTCAGTCGATATCGACGGAAATGTCCAGTTGCGAAACAGCAGTCCCCAAATATTTGTAGACGGCCGTCCCACCATATTGACACTGGACCAGATACCTGCTGACAACATCGATAAGGTAGAGCTAATCACCAACCCCTCTGCTAAATTCGATGCCGCCAGTTCAGGCGGTATCATCAACATCGTATTGAAAAAAAATAAGCGGGTCGGATTGAATGGCGTTGCTACCGCCGGGGTTGGCACTCCAGGCATATTGACTGGCAATCTGAACCTCAACCTTCGGCAGGGGAAATTCAATTTCTTTCTCGGTGGTGGTTACAACCAGTCGGCCGGGGAAGCGAAAGGTAGGACACTTCGTGAAAATAAAACCAACGGCGTCACAGATGATTTTTTCAACCAATATACATTGACGGATCGCCGGCGGAGATTTGGATTCCTGCGTGGCGGACTCGATTTTTTTATAGATAACCGCAACACCATCAGTGTCACACAGCAATTCAGCAAAGGACGATTTGGAAGTGAAGAGGAACAGGATCAGCAATACTTCAATAGTGGCAGAATATTGCAATATTATGGTCAGCGAAGCGCTGATGGTCGTTCCACATTTAACCGGACAGGTACTACGCTTAATTACAAGCATAGTTTTCCAAAAGCCGGGAAGGAACTGACGGCAGATGTGAATTACAACCGCGGAAGCAATGATGAATCATCAGCAATCATCAATCGTTTCTTCAATCCTGACGGGACCACTTATTCGCCCACATCACTGGTGAACAACGATGGGAGTGGGGAAAGCCGGCAGCTCACCCTGCAGGCGGATTATCTGAATCCTGTCACGGATAACACAAAGTTTGAAATAGGCGCACGATATTACCGCAACACATTCAGCAGCATTTACAATGCCTTTGCGGATAACAATGGATCTCCGTTGAAACTTCCGTTGAGCAACAATTATGAATATGAAGAAAACGTGTCGGCCTTATACGGTACCTTCTCAAATAAAAAGAACAGGTTTTCCTATCAGCTCGGGTTGCGGGCTGAATATTCACAATTCAACGGTACACTGATCGATAGCGCGTTCAGTTTTGGATATGAGTACCCATCAGGGTTTGATAAGCTCTGGGATGGACTTTTTCCCAGCCTGTTCCTTACCAATGAACTGTCAGATGATGCCCAGATCCAGTTCAATTATTCGCGACGGATTCGCCGGCCGCAATTCTGGCAACTCAATCCGTTCGTAGATATAAATGATCCGGCGAATCTTCGCCAGGGTAACCCTGCACTCCGACCCGAATTTATCAATTCATTTGAATTCAATTACAGCCAGGATTATAAGAGTGGAAATATACTTGCCGTTCTTTATTTCCGGAATAACCCCAATGACATTACGCAGTACAGCGACACGATCAGTGCTGCTCAATATGAGCAACTGCAAAATGCCGCGGTTGATCCCAACGCTATCCTCAATACCTTTATCAATGCGAGTACGACGAACAGATACGGTGCTGAATTCACAGTACAGCACCGCTGGAAGGGGCTGGAGATCACACCGACACTGAATCTTCAGTATCGTACGGTGAGAGCGAATTTCAATGATCTCGACCTCAGCAATGAAGGCTTCAACTATGAAATCAAACTGATCACTAACTATAAGATAGCGACGGAGAAGTCAGCCTTCTTTAATAAGATGAGTTTTCAACTACTCGGCGAGTATGAATCCGCGGAGGTAATCCCCCAGGGCCGCCGAAGCCCGCAGTACAGTGCAGACTTTGCGATCAGGAAAGATTTTCTCAAAAACGACAAGGCAGCAATTACGTTCGGCATAAATGATATATTCAACACCAATCGATGGGGCACTATCTATGACACGGATGATTTCTACCAGGATTCTTATCGCCGGCGCAACGTGCGCAACTTCCGGCTGACATTCTCGTACAAATTTGGTGATGCGAATTTCTCTCTCACAAGAAAGCGCGGAGATGATGGGGGAGAGGATTGATGCTGGAGGGCTGGGGC
>JAEZAM010000126.1 GCA_023430465.1 Bacteroidota bacterium
GCGGTGGAAAGGGCGGGAGTTGATCCTGCCCAGGTTCAGGATGTGTTGATGGGCTGTGTGATCCAGGCCAATCTCGGCCAGGCACCGGCCCGGCAGGCGGCTAAATTTGCCGGCTTGCCAGACAACGTTAATTGTACCACAGTAAATAAAGTATGCGCCAGCGGCATGAAAGCTATTTCCCAGGCCGCACAAAGTATTGCACTCGGTGATGCAGATATTGTCGTTGCCGGCGGGATGGAAAGCATGAGCAATGTGCCTTACTATGCCGAGAACATGCGGTGGGGCAATAAATACGGAAATACCTCCCTTATCGATGGCCTTGCCAAAGACGGCCTGACCGATGTATATGACGGGAAGGCAATGGGCAATGCAGCAGAACTCTGCGCAAGCACCTGTGGCATCACGCGTGAAGACCAGGATGCCTTTGCTATCGAAAGCTACAAACGCAGCCAGGCTGCCTGGGAATCCGGCGCTTTCAACGATGAAGTGATACCGGTGGAGATCCCCCAGCGGAAAGGCGCGCCGGTTGTCGTATCCCGCGACGAGGAGCCGTTCAATGTGAAGTTCGATAAGATTCCTACGCTCAATCCTGCATTCGTCAAGGAGGGTACGGTTACCGCCGCCAATGCTTCCACAATGAATGATGGTGCGGCGGCACTTGTACTCATGAGCCGCGAAAAAGCTGAAGAACTCGGCATAAAGCCCCTTGCCAGGATCGTTTCGTACGCAGATGCGGAACAGGCTCCTGAGTTATTCACCACAACGCCGTCCATCGCCGTTCCAAAAGCTGTTGCAAAGGCAGGACTGCAAATGAATGAAATCTCTTATTTCGAATTGAACGAAGCATTTGCAGTGGTGGGTATCGCCAACAGCGAAAAAATGAAACTTTACCCAAACCAGGTGAACGTGCACGGTGGTGCAGTAGCACTCGGCCATCCGCTTGGCGCCAGTGGTGCACGGATCATAGTCACACTTCTCAATATACTGCGCCGCAATGATGCACGTTACGGTGCAGCCGGCATCTGTAACGGAGGCGGAGGCGCTTCAGCCATGGTCATTGAAAAAATGTAAAATCGCTTCTCATGAAAACATTTTCACTTTTCCTCTGCGCCGCCATGTGTTCAGTACTTGTCAGCGCCCAAATTTCACCTACCGGATCCTGGCAATACAAGGACGGTTCCACCACGCATGTCCTGCTCTTTCATGACAGCTATTTTACCCATAGCATTTTTGATGTAGGGGGTAAACAGTTTATTCGCAGTTTCGGCGGACCCTTCCGCATCAATGCGGCCACCATGACTGTGGACGTAGAGTTTGATACGCAAAGCAAGGACAGTGTTGGGAGATCATTTACCTATCCGTTCTCCATGAGCGGGGAAGTGATGAACTTCAATGCAGGCACAGGTGTAATGGCATGGCAGCGGGTAGACCGGGGAAATGTAAACCTTGCGGGTAACTGGCGGATCACCGGCAGAATGGAAGGGGGCACCCTCCAACAGATGCAGCGCGGTGACAGAAAGACATTGAAACTGCTTACAGCAGATCGTTTCCAGTGGTTCGCTATCAATCCAAAAACAAAAGAGTTTTTTGGAACGGGTGGTGGCACGTATACGTTCAAGGATGGAAAATACACAGAGACCATCGAGTTCTTCTCAAGAGATAACAGCCGCGTAGGGGCTTCGCTCAGTTTTGATGGAAAGCTGGAGGGAAACAACTGGTATCATTCCGGGAAAAGTTCCAAAGGTGATCCCATCAGCGAAGTATGGACCAGAGAAAAATAGGGACGTTATTGCACGGCTGCTTTCATCAGCACATCATCCTGCGGATCGTTACCTAACCAAAAGGTATGCTTTGCAAAAACCGTAAAGCCATATCGCTTATAAAAACGCAGGGCACGCTCATTTTTTTCCCATACACCCAGCCAGATGAGGTTATAATTTCCTTCCCTTGCCAGCCGGAAACATTCATCCATCAATCGTTTGCCCATACCGCTACCAATCATTTCACGGGTCACATAGATTCGTGCCAGCTCGATTGAATTCTTATCCTCCAGCGTTGGCGGGGTGTTATTCATCCGGAGCCGTACATATCCGGCAGGCTCACCATCATTTTCGGCAATAAGAAAAATATTGCCCGCCGCGCCAACCTCCGCCATCAGTAGATCAACAGTGAATTGCTCATTCATGAATTTATCCATGTCCTCTTTCCTGTTCATCGGGGCAAAGGTTTCATAAAATGTGCGACGGCTGAGATCGGCAATGAGTGCTGCGTCAGCTTTTGTAGCCTCACGAATGGTGATCATGTCAACTTATTTTATGACTTTATCCTCGAAATAATCGTACCGGGAAGATTTGCCGGTGCGGAGATCGATACTATGAAGGATATTTTGCTCATCTCCACTCAATTCTTCATTGTCACGTCCCAAAACAAGAATCCGGTCCCCCGTTACCAGCCAGTCTGCCCAGTCTCTGAGATGAGAGTTGATCGTCCACAAGACTTTCCCATCTCTGTCGATACGCGTAAGCAGGATAAGGCCAGCGTTCCCAACCGTTTCTTTATGTACTATCAGAAGATCGCGGTTGTTCCCCAATCTCATTGCATATCCCGTCTGTTTATCCAGCAGGAAGCCTCCATTCAGGAATACTTCAGTTGCAGTTTTCGACTCTTCTTTTGCCAGCATATACTCCCGGTTTCTGTCAGCTTTGACCGGGGCCTGGTAGAACTGGCGGCGCGCTGACTCCTGGTGTGCGCTCTGGAGATAGATGCGTTCCGGAAGTTTGTCAAACTCGGATACTGTATATAATCCCCGCCACACACCACCGCTTGTGTCAGCATTGATTTTTATCTGGGAAAAATGCAGGCTGGTTTTAGATTTAATGTTGGCCGCGGCACGTCGTGTTTCCTGTAAGTGCCGGTCAGTGCTTTCAGTAACACGAAGAAGTTCCTGTAAACTGTCCGCTGCCTGTTGTACAAGTGCCCGCTCCGCGTTGAACTCGCGTATCATAGCCTGATATTCCGTTACAGTGATCTCTCTGGCAGCAAGCAGACGGGAAGGATTTCTCAGCTTGTTTTCCATGAGGCTGTCCCTTCGAATGCTGTTTTGTCGCAATTGTTGCCTGAGGCCGATAGTTGCAAGGGAAGATGAATTGTTCTCTTCAGTATCAGCAGAAGGAGAGAGCAGCAGGGTGGTCGTGTTGAGTCGGAACACTGATCCGTCCGTGAGCGTGATCACAAAACTGTTGTCGACATCATCAAATTGATAGAACCGGCGTTCCAGCGGAAACTTACCTTTTGCTGCGGGGTTCAGTTTTTCGATTGCCTTGATATCTGCGACCAAAGCCAGGGTGAACGGGTCAAACCTTTTCAGCCCTCCGGCAAATACCCAGGCATAACCCCCGGCCGATGCGATCATCTCAACGGGAAACTGTCGGAGGGAACTCTGATCTGCAATTTTCTTTTCATCGATTCGGGCTCCCGTTTCGGGATCATTAGTTTGCAGGTAATAACTTGTCTTTACCGATTTGCGGACGAAACCGCCTGAGCGTTCATAGCTTACCGTTTTATCGAACTGAACAAGCGACAGGGTGAGCGATCGCCCATCCTTTTCAAAATAAAGCAGGGGTGCACGCACCGAACGTTCATCATATTGGGCGAGGCAACCCCGCAGGAGGAAGACAAAGGCAATGATAATGCCGCCGATAGTAATCGCGCCGCCAAGGAGTAATCCTTTTTTCATGCCGCGAAACTATCAGCAGCAGGGCAGGTCTGATACACCGATTAGCCAGAGGAACCGGTTGATTAGCTAACGGGTTTACGGGAGGTAATATGTGATATGATATTGACCGCGTGCTGTCGCGAGTTCTCAATGAATAGACGGTGTGTGTTCATACCCCCGCAGATCACACCGGCCAGGTAGAGCCCCGGTACATTCGTTTCCTGTGTCTGCTCGTTCACGGAAGGGCAGGAGACAGCATCCTCCGACAAAGTGATACCACAATTGCGAAGGAAACCAAGATCGGGCTGGTAACCGGTGGCTGCAATGACATGGTCGTTGGGGAGTGTGATCAATCCGTCAGGTGTTTCTATGTCCACTTCGTGTTGGCGAATAGCCCTGATCCGGCTATGGAAGAAAGCGCTGATTGACCCTTCTTCGATGCGGTTGATGATATCGGGGCGCACCCAGTATTTTACCCGCTTGCCTATTTCTGCTCCACGTATTACCATCGTGACCTCGGCTCCCTTTCGCCAGGTTTCCAATGCAGCATCAACAGCAGAGTTTTGCGCGCCTGTAACAATCACTTTTCTGAAGGCATAGGGATGCGGCTCGCGGTAGTAGTGGGTAACTTTCGGAAGATCCTCGCCCGGTACGTTGAGTAGATAGGGAATATCATGAAAACCTGTAGCAATGACCACATGAGCCGCGTGGTAGGTGGCTTTATTTGTTACAACGGTAAAATCATGCATACGATCGCGGGTCACGGAAGTGACGCGCTCATACAGACGGATGGGCAGCTCAAGCCCTTGCGCTACGCGACGGTAATACTCCAGCGCTTCGGGCCTTGTGGGTTTGGCATTGTTGGAAACAAAGGGCACCCCACCGATCTCCAGACGCTCCGAAGTGGAGAAAAACGTCATGTTGACCGGGTAGTTGTATATGGAATTGACCAGAGCCCCCTTTTCGATGATGAGATGGCGAAGGCCTGCTTTCTGCGCTTCGATGGCACAGGCAAGACCAATGGGGCCGCCGCCAATGATGATAAGCTGGTATGTATCCGGCATAGGCAAATATAACAAGGCCGGGAAGTTTTGGTTGTTCTGCTTTGCCCTGGTTCCGCTATCCGTATTTTAGGTTTTATCCACCCTGTCACCTAAATTTGCCCTGCTTTTAAAACAGCATGTAAACAATGGCAAGATCAATAGCATTCCGGGAAGCGATCCGCGAGGCAATGTCCGAAGAAATGAGAAGAGATGAGCGGGTATTCCTGATGGGTGAGGAAGTGGCCGAATACAATGGAGCTTACAAGGTGAGCCAGGGAATGCTCGCAGAGTTTGGAGCAAAAAGGGTGATCGACACCCCGATTGCTGAACTGGGATTTACGGCGGTTGGCGTCGGCGCCGCACAAAACGGACTTCGCCCGATCGTTGAGTTCATGACCTGGAATTTTGCCGTACTTGCTTTAGATCAAATTTTAAATACCGCTTCCAAAATGTTGGCAATGAGCGGCGGACAGATTTCCTGCCCGATCGTATTTCGTGGCGGGAATGGGTCAGCCGGACAGTTGGGTGCTCAGCATTCCACGGCATTTGAATCCCTTTACGCGAATATCCCTGGTATTAAAGTCGTTTCTCCCAGCAACGGTTATGACGCTAAAGGATTGCTGAAACAAGCTATCCGCTACGAGGAAGACCCGGTGATGTTCATGGAAAGCGAGCAGATGTATGGCGACAAGAGCGAGGTTCCGGACGAGGAATACTACATCGAGCTGGGTAAGGCGGACGTAAAAAAGGCCGGAACGGATGTAACCATCGTCTCTTTTAATAAAATGATGAAGGTGGCACTTGGTGCTGCTGCAGAGCTGGAAAAAGAAGGCGTCAATGCAGAAGTGGTTGACCTACGCACCATTCGTCCGCTGGACTGGAAAACGATCCTGGAAAGCGTGAAGAAGACAAATCGACTGGTAATCGTAGAAGAGCAGTGGCCCTTTGCCTCTGTTTCTTCCGAGATCACTTACCAGATCCAGAAAGAAGGATTTGATTACCTGGATGCACCGATCCGCCGGATCACGGCTGCGGATGCACCACTTCACTACGCACCAAACCTGGTCGCGGCAGCCCTTCCTGATGTTGCTAGAACGGTTAAGCTGGTAAAGGAAGTTATGTACCAGAAAAAATAAAACCGATTAGATGAATCTCCTGTAACCCGCCACCGGTAACCCGCTGGCGGGTTTTTTGTTCGCTGCACTCTAAAAATACTTTCATAATTTTTGGGGTGGGATGCAGCGGATTAAGTAAGATTGTGCATCTTTGTAATGGTTTTTCATAGGATATTGGATTTTAAAAGCGAGGCTGGATTTCTATCCGGCCTCTATTTTTTCCAGGAACCCTCATTCTCTCCCCGGCGGATCCCTGCCCGCAGCGAACTCAACAACTTATACTGCCGACTTTCGACTACTTTTGCGGCCTAAACTTTTCAATCAGCATGGCAGACATTCTCATTATAGATGATGAAAAAGCGATACGTAAGACGCTTTCGGAGATTCTTTCCTTTGAAGGTTACAAGCTGGACGAAGCCTCTGATGGCGAAGAAGGGCTGAAGAAGTTCAAGGAGAAAAACTATGATGTTGTGCTTTGCGATATCAAGATGCCGAAGCTGGACGGTATCGAGTTTCTTCAGAAAGCGGCAGAGACCAACCCCGATGTACCCATTATCATGATATCGGGCCACGGTAACATAGAAACAGCCGTCGAAGCCGTGAAGAAGGGCGCGTATGATTTCATTTCGAAACCACCCGATCTCAACCGGCTGCTGATTACCATCCGGAATGCCATGGAGAAGACCAGCCTGGTGACTGAGACGAAAGTGCTGAAACGTAAAGTGACGCGGGTCCAGGAGATGATCGGCGGATCCGCACCCATACAGCGCATAAAGGATACCATTGAAAAAGTCGCGCCCACGGATGCGCGTATTCTCATCACGGGCGAAAATGGCGTTGGTAAAGAACTCGTCGCCCGCTGGGTGCATGAGAAAAGCAACCGCGTCACCGGGCCGCTGGTAGAAGTTAACTGTGCCGCAATCCCCACCGAGCTGATCGAGAGCGAATTGTTTGGTCATGAAAAAGGATCATTCACCTCAGCGATCAAACAACGGATCGGGAAGTTTGAGCAGGCCAATGGCGGCACACTTTTTCTCGATGAGATCGGTGACATGAGCCTCAGCGCACAGGCCAAAGTGCTGCGTGCCCTGCAGGAAGGCAAGATCACGAGGGTAGGCGCGGATAAAGATATCAACGTAGACGTACGTGTTATTGCCGCAACGAATAAAGATCTCCTGAAAGAAGTGGAGGAAAAAACATTCCGGCTTGACCTTTATCACCGCCTGAGCGTTATACTCATTCACGTACCTTCCCTGAACGAACGCAAAGACGATATACCTATGCTGGTGGATCAGTTCCTTGCAGATATCTGCTCGGACTACGGCATTGCATTGAAGTCGATCGATGACGATGCGATCAAACTGCTGAAGGATTATAACTGGACGGGAAACATCCGTGAACTGCGGAACGTGGTGGAGCGACTGGTGATCCTTTCAGCCAAGACTATCACCGGTGAGGATGTGGCCAATTATGTGATGCCGCGTTAAGCAGCATTCCGTTTGTCAGAATCGACGCACCATTTACCGGCAATAGCCGGTACTTTACCGCTTTTATAGAAACTTTGCGCCGGAGGATTTTGCCCGGGACGATATTATAATATTTTTACGGCCAATTAAACAAAGGGTTCATGCCATTACAACATTTGCTGATCGTTTATCTAATAAGTGTACTACTGGTTTTCCTCCCATCATTCGGGCTGGCAGGCTTATTCCGCAAAGCTGGGGTTGAAACCTGGAAAGCGTATGTACCTTTCTACAATACCTGGGTGATGCAGGAACTCGCGCACCGTCCAAAGCATTGGGTGTTCTGGCAATTTATCCCGGTAGTGGGTTGGTTTATTACACCGGGCATTTTCATCGAGTTTGTAAAGTTGTTTGGAAAATTCTCCCTGGGTGCCCATACCCTGGCGGCCCTTTTTGCCCCTTTTTATTTTCCCTGGCTGGCATCAAGACCGGACACGAGATACATCGGACCGGAGGCAGCCCGTGCGCACAAAAAGAAATCATGGAGGGAGTGGGTGGATGCTGCCATCTTCGCAATAGTAGCTGCTACGCTGATCCGCACCTTTATCTTCGAAGCGTATGTGATCCCTTCGGGTTCAATGGAAAAAACCTTGCTGGTTAAGGACTTCCTGTTCGTCAGCAAATTGAGTTATGGTCCCCGCATTCCGAATACTCCGTTATCAGTTCCATTTGTCCATAATTATCTCCCGGTGACAAACGGGAAATCCTATTCTGAGCTGATCAAGCTGCCCTATGTACGCTGGTTTGCAAAAGCGCCGGGCAGGGGAGACGTAGTAGTATTCAATTTCCCGGCAGGCGATACGGTGATCCATCATCCCGATTATGAGTCCCAACGGCCATACTATGATGTCAAACGGAGCGCTGAGAATAACGGCCGCGATGCACAACTTATCCTTTCCGATCCGGTAAATTACCCCATCCTTGTACACCCCGTTGACAAGTCAGACAACTACATCAAACGTTGTGTGGGTGTGGCAGGTGATATGCTGGAGGTTCGTGGAGATGAAGTGTATATCAATGGCGTGAAGCAACCGTTGCCTCCATATTCTGTCAACCATTACATAGCCACGTTGACAACCGATGTACTTGACCAGGAGATCATGTTGAATGAATATGACCTGGACATGGATAAATTTGAATATGTTCGTACAGGCCGGCCAAAAGAGTACCGGATGATACTGACCGCAAAAGCGAAGGACAAACTGCTGCAAAGCGGCCTGGCTACATCCATCGTAGTGGATACAGCTTATGCGCCCGAAGCCCGGAAGCCCGTGTTCCCTTATACAGATGCGCCCTCCCGGGCTAACTGGAGCCGCGATAACATCGGCCCGATCTGGATACCGAAAAAGGGAACTGCGCTAACCTTAACGGAAGATAATTTCCCGATATATGAACGCGCCATCCGTGTGTATGAAGGCAATGATCTGCGCATGGAAAATGGCAAATTCATCCTGAACGGCAAGGAAACCACCAGCTATACTTTCCGCATGGATTACTACTGGATGATGGGTGATAACAGGATGGGATCGCAGGACAGCCGGTTCTGGGGATTTGTGCCGGAAGACAGGATCGTAGGCAAGGCCTGGATGATCTGGTTTAGCTGGGACGGCGGACCGCGATGGAAAAGGTTATTTAACATCATAAAATAGATTAATTTAGATGCCCCTCAATGAGGGGCATATTTTTTAGGTCATATGGAGCAACATAAATTCGAATTTGAATACGAAGTATACACGGATGCGAACGAGCTTAACCCCGCGGATGCACAATTGGTGAACCAGGCCAGGAAGGTTACGGCCGATGCCTATGCGCCTTACTCCCGATTCCACGTGGGAGCTGTCGCAAAATTATCCAACGGGCAACTGGTCAGCGGCACCAACCAGGAAAATGCATCGTATCCTGTGGGCATTTGTGCCGAACGTGTGCTGCTGGGCATTACTGCCTCGCTTCACCCCGGCGTCAGCATCGACACCATGGCGATCAGTTATGCAAGCGAGGGCCAGCAGAGTGATCATCCTATTTCTCCCTGCGGCATGTGCCGCCAGGCGTTGACAGAATATGAGCAACGTACCAACCAGCCTATCCGCCTGCTGCTTTCCGGCCAGGAAGGAAAAGTGTACAGCGTAAAAACTGTTGCCAACCTGCTGCCTTTTGCCTTTACCAGCAGTGAACTGATTTGAATTATAAGTTGATAACCGACATCTGATGAATACCATCACCTGGGATGATTTTGAGAAGATCGATGTACGAACGGGTACCGTGATCGAAGCAACGACATTTCCAAAAGCGCGGAAACCAGCTTACAAATTAATCATAGATTTCGGCGACGAACTTGGTCATAAACGCTCTTCGGCGCAGATCACAGCACATTACAAGCCGGGGGACCTCATCGGAACACAGGTGATCGCGGTGGTAAACTTTCCGCCGCGCCAGATCGCTGATTTTATGAGTGAGTGCCTGGTATTGGGCATTTACGATGAGAACAACGAGGTCGTCTTACTCCAACCACGAAGCAAGGTTGAAAATGGACTGAAAATTGGCTGAGAAATTTATTACATATTACCAGTCTCCGCTCGGTCTGCTGCAAATCGAAGGCACCGCGAATTGCATCAGCATGGTCGAATTCCGGAATAATACGGCCGGCCTGCCTCCGTCGACCAGTTATTTGCCTGAGCTGGGTATTCAATGCACGGAACAACTGATCCAGTATTTCAGCGGGGCAAGAAGAAATTTCGAACTTCCGGTAGAGCAGGAGGGGACCAGCTTCCAGCGAAATACCTGGAGCCTGCTGATGAATATTCCTTTCGGGAAAACGATCAGCTACCTTCAACTTGCCGTAAATGCAGGTGACGCAAAGGCAACCCGGGCGGTGGCCAATGCCAATAGCAAGAACAAGGTGGCGATTATTGTGCCCTGTCACAGGGTGATCGGTGCCAACCGCGAACTGACCGGCTATGCAGGCGGCCTCTGGCGCAAGCAGCGTCTCCTGGAACACGAAACCAGGATCATGTACGGCGTACAAACGCTGTTTTGAACAGGATAAGTTTTACGATTTAGCAAAGGCGGATAGAAAAATGTCATAACTTAAGCCCGCAAATAAAAAAGGAACAATTTTCATCTTCCTCATGCATTCATCTATTTGTTTTTCTTCATTGCCGCAAATTCTCACCGATGCTGTGGCGAAACAATTCAACCCATCGAAATGAAAAAACAACACGATTTCTCAGCCTCCCGGAGAACGTTTCTCCGCAATTCATCGGTTGCTGCTGCAGGCTTTCTCATCGTACCGCGTCACGTATTGGGTGGCAAAGGTTTTATCGCCCCAAGTGATAAGCTCAATATCGCCGGCATTGGTGCAGGTGGTAAAGGTGCAAGTGATATCGCTGAATTCGCCAAAAGCCCTTATGTAAATATTGTTTCTCTCTGTGATGTAGACGACAGGCAGGCCGCGGCGACACGCAAAGCCTTCCCGAAAGCAACGTATTACAAAGATTTCCGCGAGATGCTGGAAAAAGAAAAGAACAACATTGACGCCTGTTCGATCTCTACACCCGACCATACGCATGCGGTAGCCACATTAGCTGCCATGCAACTTGGCAAACACGTCTATACGCAAAAGCCCCTGACGCATGATATTTATGAGGCGCGGATACTGGCGCAGGCAGCAAAAAAATACAAAGTTGTCACCCAAATGGGCAACCAGGGCGGATCCGGAGACGGTGTACGACAGGCAAAAGAAATGTATGATGCCGGCCTGATCGGTGAAGTGACCGAAGCACATGCATGGACAAACCGTCCGGTTTGGCCGCAAGGTATACCAACACCTACAGGAAAGTTCGATGTTCCTTCTGAACTTAACTGGGATCTGTGGCTGGGCCCTGCCAAGAAGATCGATTATAACCCTGCTTACCTGCCCTTTAACTGGCGCGGATGGTGGGCTTTCGGTACAGGTGCCCTGGGTGATATGGCCTGCCATATCATGGATCCGATCTACCGCATTCTCCCGATTGATTACCCCGATTCTGCAGAGTGCAGTGTTGCCAATATCTGGAAAGATATGTGGGCCGAAGGCAATTATGTTGACAGTTGCCCCCCCGCTTCGATCATCCACCTCAATTATCCGAAAAAGAACGGAAAGGGAAACATCAAGGTTTCCTGGCATGATGGCGGCCTGCTGCCAAACCGCCCGGATGAATTATTACCAGAGGAGGCGTTCGGCAATTGGGATGGAGGTGTATTGTTCGTTGGCACAAAAGGCAAAATGTTGCTGGACTGCTACGGTGCAAATCCACGGCTGTTACCTACCAAACTGATGAAGGAAAAGAAAATGCCCAAGGAAACGATCCGCCGCGTGAAAGAGGGCCATTACCTGCAATGGGTAAATGCCTGTATCGCAGGATACGGGAAAGGCGAAACAAGCTCTCCATTCGAATACGCAGGACCATTCACTGAAAGCATCCTCATGGGTAACCTCGCGATCCGCAGTTGGATGATGCTCAATCCAAAGCTCAAAGGCTGGAACGATAAGTATCTCGGAAGAAAAAAACTACTCTGGGATGCGAAGAACATGAAAGTCACCAACTTTGATGAAGCAAACCAGTTCGTGAAGCGCGACTACCGTGAAGGCTGGTCACTCACACTCTGATAAACACATTGGAAGACCCCGGCATCGGGGTCTTTTTTTTATCATTCAAGAATTTCGCTGATGGATAGCAGTTCCTGCTGCTTGTAACTGTCCTTTTCTGTGGTGAAACATTTACCAAACTCTTCCAGCATGTGACGAATTACCTGCTTATTCTGCAGCGGTTTGAAATATTCCGGTATTGGCATTAACGCAAGGCGATTAAGATAGCCTTCCACGTCGTGGTGCGTGAACACCTGGCCTGACGTTGGATCAATAAAGAATTCGATCTTTTTTTGAGGATCGGCCAGGTTGATATCTGAGTAGCCCGGTTTGAAATAGGCGATGATAAACTGACCGGGGATACTGATCGCCCGCACAGGTATATCGAGTAACTCCGCAAGTAACAGATATAGTACACCGTTGCTGAGTTGATTGCCCCGCTTGGCTTCCAGCACTTTGTTTATAAGAAATTCATTCGGCTCCTTGTAATTCACCTCAGAACCTTTAAGTCCGTAGTAACTGTAAAGGATACTGGTAAGAATATTGATCTGTTCGAGGGGGGTCAGGTAATTGTTCAGCTCAAGCCAGATATTCCGCCGCAACTTTTCCACTTCAAGTAATGATGATGCAGTGGTGAGTTCCGGATACTGAAATTTCGCAACGAGCAGGCTGCCAAGCAACAGGTCATGATGGCCGGATACATTCCATTGATGAAAATCTTCTGTGAGATCACGGAAGTGAAGACGATGAATCAGCAACTCAATGCGTTCCTGCGTAGGCTCGTCCGGCGTGGTCTCCCACATGTGCTCGAGATTCGCGATGATTGGCTTGCCGTACCCGACGATCTTTTCCGACACGACGTCGAACACCTCCTGGTCAGGGTCATCTAAAAGATTCAACAGTGCGGCGATCTCGTTGTTTGATTCCATGTTTATTCCTCACAATTTCAAGCTACAAATTGAAAGCCGGGTTTTAAACTTTTCCACACCTGTGCAGATAAAAAGTAAAAACTTAAAATTCAAAATTAAAAAACCACTGATATTGAACGGACGGCGCCTGGATATACTATTTTAAGTTTTGAATTTTTAATTTTTAATTACGCGTGCGAGCACAAACCAATCCCAGGGCGCTACGGCATCCAGTTTGTCCGTTTTTTCAACAAACTCTGTATCCCATGTATACCTGATCTTCTGTGGCGTATTGCAACTGAATCCATATTCTTTCAGCAACACTAACAGTTCTCCTTCCATGTAATGCTTTGTCAGCACATCATCTATCTCTGCATTACCTTCCTGCAGTGCGTGGTATCGTTCAGCGGCAACTTCATCGGCGGGCTTACGAAACAATTTCCTGTCAAGTTTATAGCGTGCCTGCAATACGCGTGTTTGCATCCATGATTCCAGCGCTGGCACTACCAGTAGCAGGCTGCCGCCGGGCCGCAGGGTTTGTTTGATATTTTCAAAAAACCGATCGCGCTTCAACCGTGATGTACTGAGGATAGCATTGACGCAAATAGCGACATCTGCCTTTGGCAGCCGGAGGTCCCTCCCGGAAAGATCCGCACGGTGATAGTCAATGTTAGCCAGGTGGCTGTGTTTTTTTGCGGCGATGTCGAGGTTCTTCTTTGATATATCCACTGCCAACACCTTTCCGAACCGGGTTGACAACAGCGGCAACCATTTGCCGATGGCACAGCCCAGGTCTGCAACGGTTTTACCCTTGCCGGCCACATGCTGCAAGGCACCTGATATGATCTGCTCCCGGTCATTTTGCAAGACATCAAAGATCTCCTCGTCGTAATCAGGAGCCATTTTTTCCCAATATTTCCTTTCCATTGTGAATAAAATTAATAGGAAAATGATCAGTTTGGTCTGTTTTGTGCCAAGTGAGGGCGACCGGCGATGTCGGCTAAACCTTATCCTTCATCATACTACAAGGTTACATCAGCAGATCGGTATTTTAACCAATAAAGTGACCTGAAGATTTCCCCTTGAAAACGATAAAAGGCTCCATTCCAGTCCTGCTGCGACCTTGGAGCTTTTTTTATTGTAAAAAGCCCCTGCGTGAGCGGGGGCTTCTTTTGCTATTTCTTTTTCGCCGATTTTTTTGCCGGCGATTTTTTTGCCGCAGCTTTCTTTGCAGGTGCCTTTTTCTGCTTTTTGGTAAATGCTCCGGGCACTTCAGCTTCTATCATTTGTTTCACTTCGTCTAGTGTAAACAGGGCCGCTTCTTCAGGTGTATATTTTGTGTCATCCTTCTTCCGTGGGAGTTTCAGCATTTTTTTTCCAAACCGGATGAAGGGTCCCCAACGGCCATTCTCCACCGCAATCTTATCATCCGCCCATCGCAGGATAAACCGATTCGATTCTTTCTTCACCTTCGCGTCGATCAGTTCATCAATATCTGCTTTCGACAGATTATCAAAATCATATCGGCGGGGCACATTGATAAACATACCGTCCCATTTGATGAATGGACCAAAACGTCCTTTGCCTTTGGTGACCGGCTTATCTTCATACATAGCCACCGGTGCATCTGCCGTTTTCTTTTCCTCGATAAATGAAATAGCCTTGTCGATATCCACTGACCCGAGATCGGTGCCGCGTGGGATGGAGATATATTCTTCGCCCCATTTCACATAGGGTCCGAAACGACCAACATTGACTGAAATTTCCTTACCCTCGTATTCACCCATCGTGCCCTGGAGCTTGAACAACTCCATCGCTTCTTCATAGGTGATGGTCTCTATGCTTTGACCGGTGGGTATCTTTGCAAATCTTGGTTTCTCTTCATCATTCGCATCTCCGATCTGCACCATTGCGCCATAGCGTCCCATACGCGCTACAACCGGCTTCCCGGTTTCCGGATCCGTTCCCAGTTCACGTTCACCCTTGATCCGTTCTGCGGTCTCGATCGTCTTTTCCACATCCTTTTTGAAAGGGCTATAGAACTCCTCGATCATCTTGTTCCACTTCATTTTTCCTTCGGCCACTTCATCAAACTCCTGCTCAATCCGCGCAGTGAAACCATAATCCATGATGTCATCAAAATATTGCTTCAGAAAATCCGTCACAACAAGGCCAAGATCAGATGGAAACAGTTTTGACTTTTCCGCGCCGGTTGTTTCCTGTTCCATTTCTTTGGAAACGGTATCGGCGCGCAGAACAAACACACGGAGGTCACGACGCGTACCTTCTTTATCCCGCTTTTCCACATATCCGCGTTTGAGTATGGTGGAGATGGTGGGTGCATAGGTGGAAGGCCGGCCAATGCCCAACTCTTCCAGTTTTTTTACCAGCGATGCCTCGGTGTATCGGGGCAGCGGCCGGGTGAACCGTTCGGTGGCTTTCATTTCGCGGAGCGGTAATACCTGGCCCACTGTCAGAGGGGGAAGCATGCCTTCCTGTGTTTCATCCTCCGTTGCGTCATCATCATCCTTATCCTCGCGATATACTTTGAGGAAGCCGTCAAACTTCATTACCTCTCCAGCAGCGGAAAGCTCTTCATTATTGGTAGAAATAGAAATTTTTGCAGTTGTCTTTTCCAGTTCGGCATCTGCCATCTGGCTGGCCATGGTCCGTTTCCAGATGAGCTCGTACAATCTTTTCCAGTCGGGCTCTTCCACCGTCAGGTTATTCATGTAAGTCGGCCGGATAGCTTCGTGTGCTTCCTGTGCACTTTCATTCCTGTTCTTGTATTTGCGGAACTGGTGATAGCGATCACCGTACATACCTTTTACCGTGCGGGTGATATCACCCAGTGCAGTATCAGAGAGATTGACACTGTCGGTACGCATATAGGTGATGTAACCATTCTCATAAAGCTTTTGCGCAATGAGCATCGTACGCGATACGCCGTAACCAAGTTTGCGCGATGCTTCCTGCTGCAGGGTAGATGTTGTAAATGGCGGAGCGGGGGAACGCTTGCCTGGCTTCACCTGGATATCAGTGACCTTGTAAGTTGCGCCGATACAGCTTTTCAGAAAAGCTTCCGCTCCTTCAGCATCGCCCTGTTTCTTTCCTTCAGCAGAAAAATTAACGGGGCGGTCGCCCATGTCTTTGGCGCTGAAAATACCTTCAATGCGGAAATTGCTGACCGGAATAAAGGCGTTGATCTCGCGCTCGCGTTCTGCAATCAGTCGCACAGCTACACTTTGCACACGACCTGCGCTCAGGTTGTTCCGCATGCTCATTTTGCGCCAGAGGACGGGGCTGAGTTCAAAGCCTACAATGCGGTCAAGAATCCGGCGGGCCTGTTGTGCCATCACCAGATTCATGTCAAGTTTCCTTGGCTGCGCCACTGCTGATTCGATAGCAGGTTTAGTGATCTCATGGAAAACGATCCGTTTTGTTTCTTTTGGATCAAGGCCCAGTACCTCGCAAAGATGCCAACTGATGGCTTCCCCTTCACGGTCCTCATCCGTAGCCAGCCACACTTCGTCGGATTTGTTCGCCAGGGATCGAAGCTCTTTCACCACCTTTTCTTTATCCTCAGAAATAATGTATCGGGGTTCAAAGTTCTTTTCAACATCAATGCCCATGCCCGCTTTTTCAAGGTCGCGAATATGTCCAAAACAACTTTTCACCTGGAATTCCTTACCCAGGATCTTCTCAATTGTTTTAGCTTTCGCAGGGCTCTCAACTATTAACAGGTTTTTCGCCATATACACACCATATTATAATACAAAACCGCTTTTCGGCGGCTGCAAGTTAGAACAAGAATAATAAATTTCCGGCAAACAGGGTTTTGGACCACGTGAGGCAGGGCTTGTTAATGGGGAAAAAACCTTGAAGACTGGCGTGATATAACTATTCAACTAGAGGCAATTCAACTGTTCAGTGGCGCGCTGATACTTGCTGTCATCTGTTTGTATATTTCTGCCAGCCTGGGGAAATCTGCCAGCAATGCCAGGTGTTTCTCTATGGTGGCGTCATCATGTCGCGCTGCCGGTCCTGTCTGCAGGCCCGCAGGTGAGTGGTCGCGGACACGCAGTGCTGTTTCCTCGATGATGGGTTGCAGTTGCCTGAAATCGATTCCTGACTTTTTGCAATAGGCTTCCGCCAATGCGTATAAATGATTGGTAAAATTATTCACGAACACGGCGGCTACGTGTAAACGCATGCGGGCTGCGTCCCCGGCTTCAATAGGTGTCCCTTCAGAAACAGAGGCCGCCAAAGTCTGCAGGGTCCGACGGGCTTTGTCATCACTGCCGTCATAATAAAGGGGGATCGGTGGCGGTGTTTGTTTTTCACTGCTAAGACTCTGCAGAGGATAAAGAACACCATGATGTGCACTCACGTCACGGAGGATTTCGCGGTCTACGGCTGCCGCCGTATGAGCGACTACTTTTCCCGGCAACCGGAGCTCGGCCGCAACATCAGCAATGGAGCTGTCGTTCACCGCAATGATATATACATCCGCATCCCGGTTGATCAGGCTCATATAATTCGCGGACTCTGTATCCCATTCATACGCGAGCGCGCTGGCAGAACTTGCGTTCCTGCTCATTACCTGCAGGATCACATGACCCGCCTTCATCAGTTTCCGGCCAAGGACCGCCGCTGTATTTCCCGAACCGATCATGACAATATCCATGCTGGCTGATTGATGGCTTTTGTGATAAATTTGCTGCGCATGAAGTTAGCTCAAAAATTCGCGCTGGCCTATATACGGACGAGGCTGAAAATTATCTCGATGATATCACCCCGGCGCGCGGCAAAGGAAGCATTTACCCTCTTCTGCACACCGCAATACAGGCATAATAAACCACTCACTGATCTTTTTGAAAAAGCAAACAAGCTCAATTTCCGGTTTGGTGAGTATGATATCTCCGGCTTCAGCTGGAATACTTCCGGTACAAAACGAATTCTCATCGCGCATGGATTTGAATCCTCGGCTGCCAACTTTGAGCATTACATTGCGGCGCTCATTGAAAAGAATTGCGCGGTGTTTGCTGTGGATGCGCCCGCGCATGGCCGAAGCAGTGGCAAGCAGGTGAATGCACTGGTGTACAAGCAACTCCTGACACACCTGCATGAAACCTATGGGCCGTTTGATGGCAGCCTGGGTCATTCCTTCGGAGGGCTGGCTTTGAGTCTTGCAGTAGCCGACCTGCCACCTGACCCAAACTACCGGATGGTACTTATAGCACCGGCAACGGAAACAACCACCGTGATCAGGCAGTTCCTGGAATTCGTGCGGCTGCGAAACCCGAAAGTCAAGCAGCATATGATCAACATCATTCATGACCTCTCGGGACAAAGCCTTGAATGGTTTTCGGTAAAACGTGCGTTGACTGCTATTCCCGGTAGTGTGGTCTGGGTACACGATACGATGGATGACGTCACTCCTTTCAAAGATGCAGAGGCGATTCTCGAGTACAACTTACCCAATGTAGAGTTCATGGCTACAACCGGGCTCGGCCATAGAAAGATCTACCGTGATGCCCTAGTCGGTGCCAGGGTGATTGCATTTTTAACTGAAGATCAATGAAACCAGTTTGAAAGCAAATCGAATCAGCCGGCGCATTTTATTTATCCTCTTCATATTTTTCTGTATGACCAATAACGTTTTCGGCCAGCAACCCCTTCGATACCTTGCCCTGGGTGATTCTTATACCATCGGGGAAAGCCTGCCGCCAACGGACAATTTTCCTTCACAGGTACAAGCCATACTGGCGAAGCAGGGCGTGATCATCGATGAAATAACAATCATCGCAAAAACGGGATGGACAACCGATGAACTTTCGCAGGCGATCGATGCAGCACAACCGGCCAATGATTATGATTTCGTGAGCTTACTGGTTGGCGTGAATAATCAGTACCGCGGAAGATCAGCCGCCGAATATGCCGGTGAATTCGAAGCCCTGTTACATCGCGCGATAGGATTTGCGGGAGGCAGAAGGGAAAGGGTAGTGGTACTTTCCATTCCGGACTGGGGTGTGACCCCCTATGCGGAGGGAAGAGACAGACTGGCCATTGCCCGGGCGATCGATGCATATAATAAGGTAAACCGGGACATCAGCCGGAAGCATGACATCAGGTACATTGACATCACTCCGGGTACCCGCAAGGCATCTTCTGATCCTGTATTGGTGGCAGAAGACGGGCTCCATCCTTCGTCAATCACCTATCACGAATGGGCCGAGGCCGTCGCGGCATGGATAACGAAGATGTTGAAATAAGGGCAGGGTGGCTATTCATTGGCAAACAAGCGTCCTGTTTAGTGAAATTGCAATACTTTTGCCATCCTTTCAGCGAAAACGCGATTTCGCTGCGCTGAAGGGTAAAAAATTGAACCATGTATACCATCAGGATAAAATTTGAGCAGAAAGGGCTGGAGCCGGTAATGCTGGAAAATGTGGAGCCAGGTCAAACCCTCCTCGAACTAGCCTTGAAAAATGATATAGAATTACACCACAATTGCGGAGGCGTTTGCGCCTGTACCACCTGCCATCTGTATATCGATAAAGGCATGGAGCATATCGATGAGCTAAGTGACAGAGAGGAAGATTTTATCGACAGAGCGGTGAACCCGCGGCTGAATTCCCGGCTTGGCTGCCAGTCGCTGCTCCTGGATGGCAACGGTGAAATCGAAGTTTTATTACCCGACCAGACCCAGTTCCTGGGTGAATAATCCTGCTTCGGCGGACGAATATTTTTAATATGAATCAATTTGAACCACCCATCAATTGGGCAGACCATGAAGACATCGCCTTGAAACTTTACGAAAGGTTCGGGGACGATTTCAACGAAGGAAAGATCTACCGGGTCCGTTTTACGGATCTGCTGGAATATGTGTTACAGATTCCCGGATTTGAAGGTACGCGTGAACAAAGCACCGAGGGACACCTCGAAATGATCCAGAGTGCATGGGTTTACGAGTGGCGCGACAACCAAAAATAATAGCCAGATAAATCAGCTTCATGGACAGCGAACTGTTCTCGCAGATATCTACATTCATATTTGACATTGATGGCGTGCTGACAGACGGCACTATCCTGGTGCTGGAGAATGGTGTGCAGGCAAGACGAATGCATATCAAGGACGGGTATGCCCTGCAACTGGCAGTAAAAAAGAATTATCGTGTGGTCATCATCTCGGGTGCTGCACCCTCACCGGTGGTTGACCGGCTGGAAAAGCTCGGCATCACCGAGATCCATATGTCTGTAAAGGATAAGAAACAATTCATCGCACAGCTTGCAGCGACGGATCAACTTTCGCTCGCCGGCATTCTCTATATGGGTGATGACATGCCGGATATCGCAGCCATGAGTATCGTAGGTCTTCCGACCTGCCCGTCGGATGCAGTGACCGAGATAAAAGGCGCGGTAAAGTATATTTCACCGGTGCCAGGAGGACTTGGTTGTGTACGCGATGTGATAGAAAAGGTGTTGAAACTTCGCGGAGATTGGAACCACGCTGAAGGCGTGACCTCCCGCTAAAAAATTGTAGGTTGGCATTAACGGGGATGCTGATGTATCTTGCGCAAAATTGATTCAATGAGATTGATCAGTGCTTTTCTCCGGATGATCCGCCTGCCCAATCTCCTCTTCATTGCCCTCACGCAGGTACTTTTCCAGTTTTGTATTTACTACCCGCTTTACCAGGACAGCACTCCCGATAATGACCTTTACAGATTCGTGCTGCTCGTGTTTTCATCTTTGTTCATAGCCGCGGCGGGGTATATTATCAATGATTATTTTGACATCAACATCGATGAGGTAAACAAACCGGACAAAATGGTAGTGGACCGGCATATCAGTCGCCGCTGGGCCATTGCCTGGCATTTCATGCTTAGTATTTCCGGTATACTGCTAACCGCAGTGGCGCTGCCCGTCAGGCAACAATGGTACCTGCTGCTGGCTAATGCCTGCTGCCCGTTGCTGCTTTGGTTTTACTCCACGACGTTCAAAAAGAAATTGCTGATCGGAAACGTGATCATTGCGCTGCTCACTGCGTGGACCATTCTACTGATCTTCTTTTCCAAAGTATCGATCTATGATGCGATCGGGATGGGACATCCGAGCCAGCCCAAGCTATTCAAATTTGCGTTCCTGTATGCAGGATTTGCGTTCATCATCTCACTTATACGGGAAGCTATAAAAGACATCGAGGACATGGAAGGCGACCGGCGCTACGGATGCCGGACGATGCCCATCTCCTGGGGGGTAAATGCAACCAAAGTATACATCGCCGTCTGGCTGATTATCCTGCTGGCCACGCTTGTTGTGGTTCAGATTTACGTTCTGCAATTCCGGTGGTGGTGGGCCGTGGTATACTGCGCCGCCTTTATCGTGGTTCCACTCGGATTGATATTTAAAAATTTATTGTCCGCGGTGACTGTGCGGGATTATCACCAGCTTAGTTCACTCACGAAAAAAGTGATGCTGGCCGGTATTCTTTCCATGGCATTATTTTCTTATTACCTGGTTTATAACAATAGTTGAGCATGCAAGAAATCATCCTGGCATCACAATCACCACGTCGCAAACAGCTATTGGAATGGGCGGAGATACCATTCAGGGTGCATGTGCGCGAGACGGATGAATCATACCCCTCCGGTTTGCTACCTGAGGATGTAGCGATTCATATCGCGCGCAATAAAGCCATCGCCGCTTCAGCCGATATTGATCCTTCGCACATCATTCTGGCTGCCGATACCATTGTTGTCATTGATGGTGACATCATAGGGAAGCCCCGTGACCGTTCGGAAGCCATCAGCATACTTGAACGCCTGGCGGGGCAGACCCATAAGGTGATCACCGGTGTTGTACTGCAGCAGGGTCAACGGGAAATCAGTTTCGCTGACACGACCACCGTAAGCTTTCATCCCCTGACACATGACCAGGTATGCTTTTATGTAGACAATTACAAGCCTTATGATAAGGCCGGCGCGTATGCTATCCAGGAATGGATAGGCGTGGTAGGCATCCGGTCGGTACAGGGAGACTTCTACAATGTAATGGGCTTACCCGTCAGCCGGGTATACCAGGCGATCATGGAAATGAAGGATACGCCGGCGGAACATAAACCATAATAACAGCCGTATTTTTCACGCTGGACCGGCATAGCCTGTTGGTAACTTTCCTGTCAACGAATACTTGTGACAGAAAGACTTCTGCAATACATCTGGCAGTTTCAGCATTTCAACAGCAGTGAACTCCGCACCACCACGGAAGAGCCATTGCTCATTCTGCAACCCGGCCTTTTCAATCATAACCAGGGTCCGGACTTCCTGGATGCACGCATACGCTCCGGCGATACGGTCTGGGCCGGCCATGTGGAGATACATATCCGGACATCTGACTGGAACCGGCATGGGCACACCGGTGACAAACACTACAGCAATGTGATACTGCATGTTGTCTGGGAAAATGATCTCCCCATATCAGATCTGCCGGTGCTTGAACTGAATGGGCGTGTTGCTGGCTGGCTATTGTCCCGATATGAGGAACTGATGGCAGCGCAATCGTTTATTCCCTGTGGTTCATCTATCGGGACGATCAATCCGCTAGTCGTAATCGCCTTCCAGGGCAGGCTGCTGGCAGAACGACTTGAACGGCGTGCCGCCTACATCAGGGATTGCCTGGCACAAAACCAACAACATTGGGAGGAGACATGCTGGTGGCTGCTTGCAAAAAATTTCGGCTGCAGATTAAATGAAGATGCTTTTGAAGCAGTCGCACGCTCATTACCCGTCCGGTTGCTTGCCCGGCATAAAGGGCAGATACATCAACTTGAAGCCCTGCTCTTTGGCCAGGCGGGCTTGCTGGATTCAAATTTCGCGGAAGACTACCCCGCCTTGCTTCGCCGCGAATATGAATACCTCCAAAAGAAATACGCACTTGCGCCGATTCACCACCGGTTTCATTTCTTACGCATGCGACCGGTGAATTTTCCTACAGTAAGGCTGGCGCAACTGGCAGCATTGATAAACAGGTCAACCGGCATGTTTTCTGAAATGATGTCTGCTGAAAGCATAAAAGAACTTTACCGGATTCTTGATTGTGAAGCGAACGACTACTGGCATTATCATTTCAGATTTGATGAGCCCGGCAATTATCAGCCGAAACGATTGGGAAAGTCGATGCTGGATACGCTCATCATCAATACCGCCGCTCCGCTGTTGTTTGCCTATGGGTTGCATCATGACAACGATTCACAACAGGCCCGCGCGATCCACTGGCTGGAAGAACTGGCTGCAGAGAAAAACAAGATCACCAGTTCTTTTAGAAAATTGGGAGTCGCGGCAAGACATGCCGCAGACTCCCAGGGTTTGTTGGAATTAAAAGCCCACTATTGCGATAAGAAAAAATGCCTGGATTGCGCCATCGGCGCAGCCCTCCTGAAATGATCACTCGCGGATGACTGTCTGTGCCACCTGGTATTTATCATTTCGCAAATGCACGATGTAAATGCCCGTTGAAATTTTGTCGAGGACAGTCACTTCTGCCTGTGAAAGCTGATCCGACAAATGATACCTGATGCGTAAGTTGCGGCCAGTGATATCCGTAAGGATAATCTTGTTGGGTTCCTGCCCGGCTTTATAGCTGATGGTGAATTTATCCTGGAAAGGCATGGGGAATACACTGAAACCTGTGTGATTGTCGGAGAAAATCCTTACCGTCTTGCTGCTGATTGCGAATCCTGTTTGCTGGTTAGTATGCCGGATCATATAATAGTTGTTACCTGTTGGAAAATTGTTATCGATATAGCTGTAAGAAGTCTGACCGCTCACGGTCACGATGCTGTCTACAGGGTAGAATCCCCGACCGTCCGCTGAACGGTAAATGATGAAGCTGCCTGCTTTCGGAGCTTCTGATACTGACCAGTCAATTCGGTTATTCCCTTTTTCTGTGAAGCCTGTCACCGACAGGAAACGCACGGGGAGGGCTGCAAGCACCCCACAGTCGGCACAGTTGGTGAACACCTGGGCGGCACCCCAGTTATTCGGCATACAGCCAAAGGGAATACATCCTGCATCAGAAGTATGGCCGCTGCCGACACATGCAAACAGTTTCCTGCTTGGTGTGAGCCTCCCATAGAATTGTGAGTACTGGTGCACATATACGCAAGCGCTGCCGGATGGTACGACGTATGTATCGGCTACTTTATTGATTAGTACCGCCATCTTGACCGTGCTGCTATTACCCAGGCAAACCGCGCCAGGCGGTGCGAGATTATCCGTGATGATGCCCCAGAATTCTGCGCTGCCATTATTCACAAAATGCGAATTGGGATTATTGATCACGAGATACTGGTTGGCCATTCGGAATACGGAGGTGGGCAATGCATTGATGATAAGATTGGGTTTTGCGGCAGACGCCCAGCCATTGTCGAGCGACAGATTTCTCTGAATCTCGCAGCGACCGTAATTATAAATAGCTGAGTTACCGCGCAGGATCACTCCGGCACCAATACCCGAACCGATCACAAACCGTGCACCGGGGTGGATATAGATAGCGCCACTATCCATATAGAACTTATCGATGGTCAGGTCACCGCAAACTACCAGCGTTCCTCCATTCAGGGTAAGGCTGTTCATGACAACCGGAGGGCCATAATACCATTTGTTTGACCCTTTGTTGATCGTTTCATCCGACACGACGGATGGCTCAATGCCGGTACAAAGCGGGAGAGGAGGCGGAGTGATGCATTGGGCGGAAGCGGGCGGATGCCCGGCGAGAAGAAGCAGTGCGACGATGGTGGATGCTAGACGCATAATGGTGATTTGCGGATCACCCTGGCAAGCTGCTCACTGGTTGTTTTCACAAAGATGCTGGTGACATCTTAAGGTCCTTGTATGCCCGGGGAACCTGGTTATTGGATGTTTATACGCCAATCTATAAATTCAGTTGAATGGCTGCAATCACAAAAGCAGCAACTACACCGAAGACTGCATGAACTGCATGAAAACATGAACGAATGAAATCATCCGGCAGAAAATCGTGCAATACAGTGAATGAAACGCATCCAACTCAATCCACAAATATTACAATTGATCACTCCGCCACTTGTTGAGGTGTACGACAATTTTCATTTTTACCATTGGAGAAAAGTGAATACATGAAAGTACTGGTGATAGAAAAAGAAAAGGATGTGGCGCAACAGGTCACGGAGATGTTGAACAACATTGACGATTCTATACAGGTAGTCGGTGTAACCGGTGATATCGACTCAACCGTGAAGTGGCTGACGTCAAACCGGGTACCTGATCTTATATTGGCGAGTCCGGATCTATTTGCGGCACGCCACGCAGCCATCACCCATGATGTGCGCACAGTAGTAAAGTTCTCCACCAACTCAAAGGAATTCCAGTTCGCTGCTTACCGCTACAAGACCATACGCGAAATACTTGCTGGCAATCACCAGGAAGAGAAACCGGTGACATTCGAAAACTACTGGACACAACCTGAGCCCGGCCATCATGCGCAGCGAAAAGAACGCTTTCTTGTCAAGCAGGGACAGCGACTGTTGTCCATCGCCGTGGCAGACATCGCGTATTTTTTTTCGCAGGACAGGTTCATCTTCTTCCGCACCTTTGACAACCAGAAATACCTGCTCGAATACCGCATCGAGCAACTGGAAGGATTACTGCACCCGGACCAGTTCTTTCGCATCAACCGCAGCTATGTCATTTCGCTGCGGACAGTCAGGGAAATACACGCTTATTTTGGAAATCGTTTGAAACTCTATCTCTCTCCCGAGGCGGACAAGGAAGTCATCGTCAGCCGGAAGCGCGTGGCAGGGTTCAAGGCCTGGCTGGGGAAGTGAGGTTGGATGATGGATGCGGGATAGCTGGATACTGGATAGATGGATAGCTGGATACTGGATAGATGGATACTGGATAGATGGATAATCAACTCCGGGTGCGGGCGTAATTATTAAAAATGAAAAGTCTTAAGCCACCCGTCGACAAACTGCCTTCGACCAGCTCCCTTCGACCAGCTCAGGGCAGGCAGGCGAGTATCCAAAAATCCCACATCCCGATTGCAGGGCCCTTCGACCCTTCGACAGGCTCAGGGCAAGTACGGCCGTTCGCTTCGCTCACGCCCTACTCAGGGACGGGAGGGTAAATCCAACTATCCAGCATCCAGAATCCAGTTATCGCGCATTCCAAATCCCCGATTTTCGTTAAATTTAACCATCAGCCCCGTCCTCAATTACTCGGTAAACAACCTTTCCGTAACTTGTGGCTGCTCAATCACTAAAAAGTCGTTTGTGAAGAAAATATTCTTGTTCGCGCTTTCCACAACCGTTGCCATCTCCTCATTTGCACAGTCCACCCGTGAATTAAGGCAGGAAAAGAAAGAAGCCCGGCGTCAGAAGATCAATGAAATGGTCAGGCAGGCAGAAGAGGGTGTGCTCATCTACCAGAAACAAAGCATTTTCGGTATTCAGCTCCGCACCAATGGATATGGAGCTTTCTACGAAATGGGCCGGATGAAAACAACCCGCAAGACTAATCTTTATCGCATCGATTTCACTGAAACAAAATCCAGCAAAGAACAAAAGCTCCTACGCAACGACCTGCCCTTTGGTAACCCTTATATTTATGGGAAAAGAAATTACTTCTACTCACTCACACTTGGCTATGGGCAGCAGATCATCTTTGGCCAGAAAGGCAACAAGAACGGTGTTGCTGTAACAGGCATCTGGAATGCCGGGCTGGCATTGGGACTTTTGAGACCTTATTATGTCAACATCAACGACCCCAACTCGGGTGAGCGCGAAATAAAATACTCGGATGAGGACAGCGCATTGTTTGTAAACACGGCTGTCATTATCTCCGGTGGCGGCTTTGGTAAGGGCTGGAGCGAGATCAAGGTCAAGCCAGGCGGATTTGCCAAAGTAGCCATGCGCTTCGACTATGGTCGTTTCAATGAGACCGTATCCGGGCTCGAGATTGGTATGAGCGTGGAAGCCTACGCGTCAAAGATTCCTATCCTGCTTTACCAGGACGATAAGCGGTTGTTTTTCCAGGGCTACGTAGCGATCCTGTTCGGTCGCCGCAAGTAGGCATTTCGATCTTCCCGATTTACCACGTATTTTTGCAGAATGACAGAACTTCCCGTTGTCTCCGCAGCCCCAGCGGTTGCACCCAGAGTGAAAAAGCCGGACTGGCTTCGTGTGAAATTGCCGATTGGTGAAAGCTACAAACATGTCAGGGGACTGGTTGATACGCACAAACTCCATACGATTTGCGAAAGCGGCAATTGCCCAAACATGGGTGAATGCTGGGGAGCAGGTACCGCCACTTTTATGATCCTTGGCAACATCTGCACACGCAGTTGCGGCTTCTGTGCCGTTGCTACCGGCAGGCCAGAGGCAGTTGATTGGGACGAACCTCAACGTGTGGCCGAAGCCATCCACCTGATGAAGGTGAAACACGCCGTTATCACCTCCGTAGACCGAGACGAGCTCAAGGATGGTGGCGCCGCCGTGTGGCACAATACCATTCGTGCCGTGAAAGCATTGAACCCGGAAACAACCCTTGAAACGCTTATCCCTGATTTCAAAGGAAAAAAAGAAGATATCCAGCCTATCATAGATGCAGCACCGGAAGTGGTGAGTCACAACATAGAGACTGTGGAGCGCCTGACAAGACAGGTACGCATACAGGCAAAGTACTGGAGAAGCATGGAGGTGATCCGTATTCTCAAAGGTGGTGGACGCCGGACCAAATCAGGCATTATGCTTGGCCTTGGTGAGAAAAAGGAGGAAGTTTTCCAAACGCTGCAAGATCTTCGGGATAATGGCTGTGATGTGGTTACCATCGGTCAGTACCTCCAGCCAACCGCTAAACATTTACCCGTACAACGATTTGTACATCCCGATGAATTTGCTGAATACCGCGAAGAGGGATATCGCCTGGGTCTTGACTATGTAGAAAGCGGACCGCTTGTGCGTTCTTCCTATCACAGCGAACGGCATGTAATCCCCGGTCTCGGCCGCAAGGAATGGGAAATGAATAAATCTGTCTCAACGCCCCTTTAATTAAACATTGTGATGTAAATTGGCAGCGCATGCAAAACGACTGCCCTTTACGATGAAATGTTTCTTTACCCTGATTCTTGCGACGCTGGTCCTGGCAGGTTCATCGTTTTCACAAACAAATACCTACATCCTCAATGGTTCTGCCTCACAGAACTCCTGTAATTGCTATACGCTAACGCCAGCAACGGCCTTTCAAAGTGGCAGCGTATGGAATGCGAATAAGATTTCACTCAACACGCCTTTTGATTTCCGCTTCAATGTAAATCTTGGCTGTAAAGATGCCGATGGAGCCGATGGCATCGTATTTATTTTGCAGCCGATCAGCACCAGCGTTGGAGCGGCAGGAGGGGGCATGGGCTTCCAGGGAGTGGTGCCATCTATTGGCATCGCACTCGATACGTGGCAGAACGGGGAAAGCAATGACCCTGCATTCGATCACATAAGCATCCAGGCCAATGGCAACCTGGATCATAATCTCGACCTCGACGGCCCGGTGCAGGCATCAACTTCCAATCCCAACATCGAAGATTGCGGCTGGCATGATTTCCGGATTACCTGGGATCCCGTTACGCGTTGGTTAAGAAGTTACTTCGACAATGTCCTTCGGGTGGAGACGCAGGTGGATCTTATCGGTACTATTTTTAATAATGACCCAATGGTATATTGGGGCTTTGGCGCTGCAACAGGAGGATCCAACAATGTGCAGCAGTTCTGCACCGCCCTCAATCCTGCATTTACCACCAATCTCACCGGCAGCGGTGCCTGTCTTGGTGAAACGATCACTTTCACCAACACCTCTTCATCTTTTGCACCGATCGCCTCCTACCACTGGGATTTTGGCGATAACACAACTAGCAGCCTGGCGACTCCACCACCCCATACGTACACGGCACCCGGAGTGTACCAGGTAAAACTTGCGATCGAAGGATTTGACGGATGCGACAGCGATACACTCCGGCGCACTATATCCATCGGAGATTATCCTGTTGCTGCGATGACGATCGCTGATACGTGCAGTGGAGCAACACCCCGGATACGGGATGCATCTTCGGTAACCGTTGGTACGATCAATAACTGGAACTGGACGATTACTGGCGGACCAACCTCCACTTCACAACATCCGCAATTCACCGGACTTCCCCCCGGTATTTACCCCGTTACACTCACCGTAGAGAGTAACCTGGGTTGTGCATCTGCACCGGCATCGGGGTCAGTGACCATCCTGGAATCGCCTGTAATCAGCGCCGCCGCCAGCGCCACCGATATTTGTGTGAACGCCTCGGTCACCTTTGAGGGCAGTCAGTCCGGCGCTCTGGTGATCGATTCGTGGAACTGGAAACTGTCTGATGGAAGATCGCTAAGTGACCAGGAAATAACCACCAATTTTTTTAACCCCGGGACCTATACAGCCGAGCTTACGGTTGATGCGGCAAACGGGTGCAAATCAGCTCCGGCAACCACACAGGTGACCGTACACCAGGCAATAGCCAACGCCGGGAGGGATACGGTCTTCATTCAAAACCAGCCCTTCCAGCTACAGGGCACAGGGGGATCAATCTACAGTTGGTCGCCTTCAACCGGGCTCAGTGATCCGGGTATCGCGAATCCTACGGGTGTGCTGACGGATGATATCACCTATACACTTACCGTTACAACGCCGGAAGGCTGCGTGGACACCGATGAGATCAATATCACCGTTTTCAAGGGATCACAGATCTACGTGCCGGGAGGCTTCACGCCAAACGGTGATGGAAGAAATGAGAAACTCGGTCCTTACTACATCGGGATAAAATCAGTTGACTATTTCCAGGTTTTCAACCGGTGGGGAGAACAGGTATTCCTTACAAAAGATCTGTACCAGCAATGGGATGGTCGTTTCCGCGGGGAGCCACAACCAAGTGGCGTTTACGTCTGGCAGCTCCGGGCAACTGATTACGTCGGCAAGGTCTATGAATTGAAAGGCACTACAACAATTATCCGTTAATGATACGTCATTTATTGCCCTGCATCTTCCTCCTGGCAGGTTTGCAGTCGACCGCGCAACTCAAATGGGTGCCCGACACCACTGGTGGGGGCGGCATCGAAGTTTATAAAACAATCACACCACTTGATGGCAAGCCGAATATTGCCTGGTATGTGTCGGCGAGGCTGAAAGACAAACGACTCGTGTTTGATGTGGATACAACCTTCGGGCGAAGAATGACACCGTCCGCGTTTTATGAAAAAAACGATCGGCCTGCCATCGTGGTGAATTGCAGTTTTTTCAGTTTTGCCACCCATCAGAATCTCAATGCGGTGATGAAGAATGGCCGGCAGGTGGGCTTCAATGTACATTCGATAGCCGCGAGAGGCAGGGATACGCTGACGTATCGCCACACGGCGGGTAGTGCGATAGGTATATCTAAGAAACGCAAGGCAGATGTCGCCTGGCTGTATACAGATTCGACAGAGAGATATCCGCTCGCCATACAGGAACCGATGCCTTTTTTCAGGGATTCATCAGCATTGTTCAGCCGCCGGCAATTCAAGTCCATGTATCCGGGGGCGAAGAAATGGAAGATGAAAACGGCAGTAGGAGGCGGACCCGTACTGGTGCAGGATGGACAAGTAAGGGTGAGCAACGAAGAAGAGTGGAAGTTTCCCGGCAAAGCACTTCAGGACAAGCATCCCCGTACGGCTATGGGGTACACGGCTGATGGCAGGCTGATTATCCTCGTGGTAGAGGGTCGCAACCCCGGGGTGGCAGAGGGTGCTACTTTGGGACAGCTCGCCGGGATGCTGAAGGCGCTCGGTTGTACAGAGGCGCTAAACCTTGACGGGGGCGGAAGCAGTTGCCTTTTGGTGGACGGAAGAGAGACGATTCGGCCTTCCGACAAGGGAAAACAACGTGAAATCCCTGCGGTATTTACGATTTATAGGAAATAAACACTTAAAAAACAAAAAAACCTTTTTAATGGTCGTTTTTATATTTTTTTTGGCACAATTTTGACTTGAAAATCTAAAATTCATACCATGAAAAGGCTCGCTTACCCTCTAATGCTTGTGTTTTTTTCCTTGCTGGCTGCGGCGATCTTTACCGCAGTAACCGCTACCACACTGGCTTCTTATGCAAAAACCGAAAACGGAACAGGTGAAACAGCCAACACTAAATCCAACTCAACCTCAACGGTTGCCGTGGTTTTAGCTGGTAAATAAACCGCTCAGTTTTAAGCGTTTCGACGGAATAAATTCTACACGAAACTGCTTCAGATACCGCCAGTTGAAGATCGAAATTGACCAGGCTCAAGATTAAAAAAATTAAGGCCGTCCTGCGAAAGCAGCGACGGCCTTTTTTTAATGGTTTTTTCGGGGGTTATTTCATCTCCCAGACCAGTGCGCTGGCGCCCAGGATAGCTGCGTCTGATTCGCGGAGATGACTGA
Source organism: Bacteroidota bacterium (assembly GCA_023430465.1). GTDB lineage: Bacteria > Bacteroidota > Bacteroidia > Chitinophagales > Chitinophagaceae > JAEZAM01. Next base: position 31,439 of record JAEZAM010000126.1, read on the forward strand.
TAAGTATCTTGACCTTATTCTGGAACACCTGTATCAGGTTGGCCTCCATATGTTCGCGGGTTGGTTTTAGCAGCAGGTCGCCAGCTTTGGTAAGGCCGCCGAACAGGACAATCGCTTCGGGGCTGGAGAACATCACGGCATTGGCCAGAGCCAGGCCCAAAATCCGTCCTGTGTAATCATACACATGCCGGGCAAGTCCGTCTCCCTGTATGGCTGCTTCATATACCTTTTTGGAATCCATTTCATCGACCGGGATATCCCGTAATGTACTGGGTTCGTCTGTTCTTTCAATCAGCTCCAGTGCTGTGTAGCGGACTCCTGTAGCGGAAGCGTAGCTTTCGAGGGAACCTTTTTTGCCGGTGCCATTGTGCAGCCTTCCATCGGGAATGATAATGGTATGCCCGAGTTCGCCGGCAAAACCGTCATGGCCATAGATCAACTGACCGTTGGCTACGATGCCGCTACCGACGCCTGTACCCAGGGTGATCATGATAAAATCTTTCATGCCCTTGGCCGCGCCATACATCATTTCACCGATCGCAGCCGCGTTGGCATCATTGGTAAGCGTGACCGGAAGTCGGAATTTATTTTCAATCAGCTTGGCGAGCGGGATTATGCCCTTCCAGGGTAGATTGGGAGCATACTCAATGGTACCCGTGTAGTAATTGCCGTTTGGCGCGCCAACACCGATGCCTTTCATCCGGCCGATGCCGCCGGCTTTTTCTATCAATGCAGAAAGCACCGTGTATAATTCGTCAATGAATGTTCCGACCTCCTCATGTCCTTTGGTGGACATTTCACCGGAAAAGAGCACATTTCCATCCCGGTCAACTATTCCAAACTTTGTTCCTGTACCGCCGATATCGATTCCAATGGCGAGTGCCTGCCTGGCAACTGATTTAGACATCTTTTCTATACTTTTTTTAAAATAAACCCCGTTGCTGCGAGAGTAACGGGGTTAAAGATACGAGGTAATAAAATGATTCCTAGTGTCCCGGTACAGTTGACTCAGTATCGTAGTCGATGCCCTGTGCTTTGAGAATGCCTTTTACCTTCCAGGCATAAAAAGCCAGGTAAGCAAAACAGGCAACACCAACAAGGTATGACCATTGAATACCGAGGGCGTCCGGCGCAGAAAGCAAGCCCTGCAGGACGCTGATGACGCCACCACCCATGATCATCATGATGAGGAGGCTCGCGCCTTCATTGGTATGACGGCCAAGTCCTGCAATGGCCAGCGTAAAGATACACGGCCATAATGTTGAACAAAACAGGCCGACACTGATAAATGCATAGACACTCACCATGCCATCTGCCAGGATACCGATCATCAGTGCCGTGATGCCCAAGAGACTGAAGATCAGCAATTGTCTCGCCGGGTTTCCTTTACTAAGCAGGTCACCTATGATGATAACTACGATGATGGCAGCATAAATGTAAAATGGAGTAACGTCATGATTGGCGATCCGGTTGACTATAATGAAAACAAGGAACGCGATGTAGGGCATGAAGAACCGGAGTATCTGCTTCGCACCTTTGGAAATGTCAAACGCACCCACAGAAGCTGTCCATCTGCCTATCATAAGGCTTGCCCAGTAAAGTGAAACAAACGGTGCAACTTTATCGGTTGGCGTACCCAGGTGTTCTTTCATAAACTCAGGAAGATTGGCAGCCGTGCTTACTTCCACACCAACATATACAAAGATCCCAAGCATACCCATTGCAAGCTGGGGATACTTGAAGGGGCTTTTGCGATCGCCAAGACGTGGTGTAGCTACCTTGTTTGCATTGGGCACATCATCCGCGATCACGTCCGTCGGCTCAGATGCAATTTTATTTGGAACAGATGAAAACTTGAAGATCACGGCAACCACAACGAAAGCCAGGCCGAGGATCAGGTAAGGCGTCTTGATGCTCTGGATATCCGCTACACCTGTAGCACCGGCGGCAACCGTACCAAAAATGGCAAAACTCACCAGCAACGGTCCAATGGTGGTACCGAAATTATTGACACCGCCAGCCATGCTTAAACGCTGTGCGCCTGACTTGGGGTCACCCATAATGATAGCCAGCGGGTTGGCCGCAGTTTGCTGCAGGGAAAAACCCAGGCCCACAACAAAAAGCCCGCTGATGAATAAAGGAAAGGATGCCTGCTCGGCTGCGGGGTAAAACAACAAGGTACCCAATGCTGAAATGATCAGGCCAAGCGCAATACCGTTCTTATAACCAATGCGATTCAATATATCACCACCGCGTGCCTTGCTCAAAAGGAAATAGATCACTGAACCAACCGTATATGCGACATAGAACGCGAACGATACCCACTGGCTTTGCGCCTGGGTGAGATGCAGATTCTCCTTGAATACAGGAATCAGGATGTCATTACTGGCCGCGACAAAACCCCAGAAAAAGAAAACGATGATCAATGTTCCGAACTGGGACCATTTAGTTTGTTGATTCATTGCAATCGTATGGTTTTAATTGATTGAGCTTTGAAAATAAACAGAAATCAGTTAGCGAAAAATTTTTAATTATAACAGTCAGTCAATCGAAAAAACAACTTAATTTGAAAACAATTGTTTCAGTATAAATTGATTAGATGGAAATAGTACACGTTGCTGCGGAATGTTATCCTGTCGCGAAAGCAGGCGGGCTGGGAGATGTCGTCGGCGCGTTACCAAAGTACCAGACTGAACTGGGTCATGTTGCCAAAGTGGTGATGCCCATGTACCGCACTAAATTTCTCTATAACCATCAATGGGAACTGGTGCACGAAGGCGGCCAACAGGTCGGCTCGCACTGGTTTCATTACAGTGTTATCCGCGAAAAGACCAACAAGCTCGGCTTTGATCTCTACCTTGTTGATATCAATGGACTCCTGGATCGTGAAAAGATCTACGGATATGATGACGACAACGAACGTTTCGTCGCATTCCAGATCGCTGTCTGCGACTGGCTCAGCAAATGGCAGCATAAACCCGACGTGGTGCACTGCCATGATCATCATACCGGTCTCATCCCGTTCATGATGAAGCACTGTTATGCTTTCCGTGACAGCCTCTCCTCCGTTCCTTCCGTTTTCACAGTTCACAACGGACAATACCAGGGCTGGATAGGATGGGACCAGTATTACCTTATACCCGCTTATGATAGCTGGAACTGGGGATTACTCGACTGGAACAACACCATCAACCCCATGGCCTCCGCCGTGCGCTGCGCCTGGAAGGTGACCACGGTTAGTCACAGCTACCTCGACGAACTCAAATACTCCGCCAACGGGCTTGAAAACCTGTTTGAATACGAGAAAGGGAAAAGCCTGGGCATATTAAACGGTATCGATACGGAGGTCTGGGATCCGCAGACGGACAGTTTCCTGGCAAAGAACTACGACCAGGAACTGGTAGATAAAGGCAAGCGAAAGAATAAAAAAGAAATCTGCGGGCAGTTTGGATTGGATCCGGACAAACCACTGATAGCCTTCATTGGAAGGCTGGTGGGAGAGAAGGCGGCAGACCTGCTGCCCGATGCGATCAGCCAGTCGATCTATCATCACCATGGCAAGGCAAATTTCCTTGTATTAGGGTCAGGCGAGCCACACCTGGAGGAACAATTGGACCACATGAAACACCAGTTTGGCGGTTATTACAATTCCTATATCGGCTACAGCGAACCACTCAGTCACATGATCTATGCCGGCTCGGATTTTCTCCTCATGCCCAGCCGTGTTGAGCCCTGTGGCCTTAACCAGATGTACGCACTCCGGTATGGAACGGTGCCGATGGTGCGAAGCGTGGGCGGATTGAAGGACACCATCCGCGATTTCGGAGATTGGCAGGGGTTTGGTATTAGGTTCGACCAGTCGTCCGTCGGGGATATCACGTACTCGGTGGGTAGAGCGATAGATCTTTATTCAAACAAGCCCGACCTGTATCAATGGATGCGCGGCCATATGATGACCATCGATCATTCCTGGGATTCCTCCGCCCAGCAGTACATCGACATCTACCAGTCATTGAAGCCTGCATAAATTTTCAGCGAGCGGAATGTTGGATGAAGATTCTGACTTAACTTATCACCCAAATACAAGTTCTATAAAAGTCTGTTTATGTCTATATCCAAAGAAATATTAAGTGTCATTCTCGGCGGTGGTGCAGGTTCCCGTTTGTATCCGTTGACGGCCAGCCGTTCCAAGCCCGCCGTTCCTATTGCGGGCAAATACAGGCTGGTGGATATTCCCATCTCCAACTGTATGAACTCCGGCATCAACCGGATGTTTGTATTGACCCAATTCAATTCCGCATCGCTCAACCGGCACATCAAGAACACCTATCACTTCAGCGCATTCTCCTCGGCGTTTGTGGATATACTCGCAGCGGAGCAAACTCCTGATAACCCTACCTGGTACCAGGGTACCGCAGATGCCGTACGACAAAGCCTCCGGCACATCGCACCATTTGAGAGCGATTACGTACTGATCCTTTCCGGCGACCAGCTCTACCAGATGGATTTCCAGGAAATGATCGATAACCATAAGAAATGTGGTGCCGATATTTCCATCGCTACGATCCCGGTGGGTGACCGCGAGGCACCAGAATTTGGCATTTTGAAAAAAGATGACAGCGGATTCATCACCTCCTTCATCGAAAAGCCAAAGAAAGATGTGCTGCCGGAATGGACATCGGACACAGGCGATGAGATGAAAGCGGCAGGGCGCCACTATCTCGCATCGATGGGTATCTACATTTTCAATCGCGACCTGCTGTTCGATTACCTGCAGAACGATTATCTCGAGGCAACCGACTTTGGTAAGGAGATCATACCGCAGTCGATCAATAAATGTAAAGTGGTGAGCTACCAGTATGACGGTTACTGGACAGACATCGGTAATATCTACTCCTTTTTTGAAGCAAACCTTGGTCTGACAGCCGATCTGCCCGACTTCAACCTGTTTGACAACAGCAACGCGATCTATACCCGCGCGCGGATGTTACCACCGGCTAAGGTCAGCGGCACTACACTGGAGAAAACTGTCATCGCCGAAGGCTCGATCATCAATGCATCACGCATGGAACAATGCGTAGTTGGTATCCGTGCCCGCATCGGCCATGGATCCACCATAGTCAGTACCTACCTGATGGGGAATGATTATTACGAAACCCTGCAGGACATCGAAGACGACCGCGAGAAGGGAATTCCCTTGCTGGGTATCGGCAATCGCTGCTATATCCGCAATGCCATTCTTGACAAGAACTGCCGTATTGGTGATGACGTCCGGATCAATGGCGGTTCACACCTCGAGAATACGGATCAGCCCCTCTACACGATCAAAGATGGAATAGTGGTGGTCAAAAAAGGAGCGATCATTCCCAATGGCTTCGTGATCTGATCAATACATTCAAATGCCGCCGCCGGGCGGCATTTTTTTAACAGTTTCCAATATGTGTACTTCTTACATATTATAAGTATCTTTCCCCCGCTAATCAACAACGAATTGCTATGGCCACCTCTTCTTTCATCCGTGACAAGGATGATCTTATTCCCAAGCCCAATCTCAGCTTCTGGCAGATATTCAACATGAGCTTTGGGTTTCTCGGTATCCAGATGGGCTTTGCCTTACAAAACTCAAATGCGAGTGGTATACTCCGTAACTACGGAGCCGACTTGCATCAGCTTTCCTGGTTCTGGCTTGCCGCTCCACTGGTCGGCCTGATCGTGCAGCCACTGGTAGGTTATTACAGTGATAAAACATGGAACAGGCTTGGCCGTCGGCGGCCGTTCTTTCTTGCAGGGGCCATCCTTTCGTGCACGGCACTTTGCCTGATGCCAAACGCAAACATTCTCGGAGACATTGCACCGTTGATGATCATCGGTGCAGGATTTCTCATGATCATGGATGCCTGTTTCAACCTGGCGATGGAACCATTTCGTGCGCTTGTTGCCGATAACCTGCCCGATTCCCAGCGAACGCAGGGTTTTTCCATCCAGACTGCATTGATCGGGGTGGGAGCCGTGGTCGGATCATTTCTTCCACAGGTCCTCAATAGCTGGTTTGGAGTGGACAAAGATGCACCTGAAGGCATCGTTGCGGACAATGTAAAATATTCGTTTTATCTCGGCGCTGCAGTTTTCATCATCAGCATCATCTGGACAGTAATAAAGACAAAAGAATATCCGCCTGCTGATTATGAAAAATACCATGGCAAGGCAGAGCCTACGAAGAATGTCTTCTCTGCGATCTTTACAGATCTCGCTAAGATGCCCCGTACCATGAAACAGTTAGGGTTGGTACAGTTCTTCAGTTGGTTTGCTTTATTTGGCATGTGGGTCTACACAACAGATTCCATTGCCACGCATATCTTTGACCTGCCCGTTTCGGATAACTCGTCGCCGCGTTATCGCGAGGCTCAGCAATGGACGGGCGTGATATTCGGTGTGTACAACGCGGTGTCTGCTGTGTACGCGCTTTGCCTGCCATCCATTGCCGCCAGGCTTGGCCGGAAGAACACGCATGCCCTGTCACTGATCATCGGAGGAGTGGGGCTTATCTCTTTCTTTTTTGCACCGAATAAAGAATTCCTGTTGTTCTCAATGGCCTGCGTTGGTATTGCCTGGGCAAGTATTCTGGCCATGCCCTACGTGATCCTCTCCAGTTCGATCCCTGCCGGCAAAATGGGGATCTACATGGGTATCTTCAATTTCTTTATCACGCTTCCGCAAATATTGAACGGTATCGTCGGTGGCCCGCTGGTACGTGATGTGTATGGCAATCAGCCTATCTATGCCATTATGCTTTCGGGAATCTTTATGTTATGTGCGGCGGTCAGCGTCATCTATGTGTACGATCCCGCATCGATCAAAATCAAGAACAAATAATTACCATGAAAAAAATCCTGTCGTTTGCTGTAGCAATCATTCTCGTACTCGCCTGCCAGGCACAGACTGTTTACCCCACCAACTGGTGGACAGGGATGAAGAACCCGCGCCTGCAATTGCTGATACATGATCCAAACATTGGCGCAGCCGCACGCAAGGTTTCACTGAAACATACCGGTGTCAGGCTGGTCAGCACGGAACGCCTGGAGAATCCCAATTATCTCGTCGTTAACCTGCAGGTCGATAAGAACGCAAAGCCTGGTAAGTTCAATGTGTCCGTTTCCGGCGGGAACTATAATAAAATCATTTCTTACGAACTGATGGCTCGTGATGCCGGAAACGGCCAGACACGCATACAGGGCGTAACAGCAAAAGACTTCATCTACCTGATGATACCCGACCGGTTTTCAAACGGCGATCCGTCCAATGACATCGTTAAAGGGTACCGTGATGAAACAAGCGACCGGTCGAACAAATTTTCCCGCCACGGTGGCGACTTCAAAGGCATCGAGAACAAACTGCCTTACCTCACCGATCTGGGCGTGACCGCGATCTGGATGACACCGGTGATAGAAAACAACACCAGCCTCATGCACGAGTGGGGCAACAATGTGGCTGGTTATCACGGTTATTGGTTTACCAACCACTATGAAGTTGACAAGCGACTGGGAGGAAATGATGGTTACAAACAACTCGCCGACGTAGCGCATCGTAACGGTGTGAAGCTCATACAGGATGCCGTTTACAACCACGTAAGTAAGGAGCACTGGATCGCACTTGATCCGCCGGAAAAAGACTGGATCAATAACTGGCCAGCCTTCACAGGCCCCAACCACCGCGAAGAAGCTTTGTTTGACCCCTATTCATCTGCCTATGACCGCAAGAAAATGCTCGATGGCTGGTTTGTTGATCATTTGCCTGATCTCAATCAGCGCAATAAACATGTAGCCACCTACCTCATTCAGCACGCGATATGGTCCACAGAAAAATTCGGAATTGACGGCTGGCGCGTGGACACCTACAAGTATTGCGATGAACAATTTCTCAATGATGTGAACACAGCACTTGAAACGGAATTTCCAAAGATTACCATCTTCGGCGAAGCCTGGGTGAACTCTATCATAGGGAATGCCTATTTCACCAACAACAACCTGAAAACCGGGTTTCATCACAATGCCAATGGCGTCATCGATTTCCAGACATGCTTTGCCATGCTCTCTGGCATGAACCAGGCCCAGGGATGGACCGATGGTGTGAACAAGATCTACATGACGCTCGCGCAGGATATCATCTACAAAGACGCATCGAGAAACTGCATCTTTCTCGATAATCATGATATGGACCGCGTGTTCTCCGTAGTGGGAGAGGACTGGAACAAATTAAAGATGGGCCTGAACTGGTTGCTGACACTCCGGGGTATCCCGCAGTTATATTACGGCACAGAGGTACTGATGAAAAACATGAAAGCAACTTCCGATGCATTCGTCAGGGAAGATTTTCCGGGCGGATGGGATGGCGATAAAGAGAACAGGTTTGAGGCAAGTGGTAGAACTCCGGCACAAAACGAAGCACACGACCATGTGAAAAAGCTGGCGGGATTTCGTAAAACTTCAACTGCATTGACAGCCGGAAAGACCATGCAATATATCCCGGTAGAGAACACCTATATCTATTTTCGCTATGCACCTGCACAAACGGTGATGGTGGTCGCCAACACCGGGCAGAAAACCGTGAAGCCCGATTGGTCGGTGTACAATGAACGGACAACCGGCTTTACTAAAGCACGTGATGTGGTGAGCGGCAAGATCTCAGCTATTTCCGACCTGACCATACCGGCAGGGGAGAGCTACGTTTTTGAATTGCTTAAATGATCAGATCACGCAGGCGAGGATCAGCTTTTTACCATAACCTTCCCAGCGTCCCAGGGCGACATTCAACGACTTCAGCATCGACTCACGGTCATGCTTCTTGCCTTTAGAGGCCGGGGTGAGTGGTTTTGCATTGGCATCGGTGCGCTGTACTTTGGTAGCAAACCAGGTGGTATGCAGACGCGGGATACCCACACCGAGGATCATACCAGGCAGCCCCTGTATGCCTTCCGGGCCGCCGCTTACCATGATCTCATCTGTATAGAATGCAAATACGGCTACGGTATCGAATAGGATTCCAATTGCCTTGCGGCATTCAAAGCCGGCAATCACCCGGGTATCCGGTGTGATCTTCCATTTGATATTGAGGAAACTGTCTGTCACCAGGTAATTTTCCTCATAGATTGGCTTTTGGGAAACGGTTGTACCGGTGGTATAGTCGTTGTAGACGGTGTTGTCATCTGCAAAAGGCTGGAACCACATGCCACGGGGAATCTCTGGTTCTTTCACGCGTTTGTAAAGAGAGTGTGAGCCATCCGCTGAAAAGTTGAAGTAACTGGTTATTTCCTTCGGCATCCTGTCCTTCCCGCTTTCAAACCATTCCGGTTCGATCTCCTTCATCAGGGGCCATACAGCAACTTTTTTTTCAAATTCAATGCTGACTTTTTCGAGGAAGATAGGTTGAGCAAATAAAAAAGTCGTGCTGAAAAGGAAAATAACTACAAGTAAGTATTTCATAACTCAGAAATTAAAAATGAAAAATGAAAAACAATTTCATTGTCCACTATTCTTGTTTCGCTTTTGATTAATAATAATTGCTGCCAAAATTCTTGAAATCTCGTCGGCTTCTTTAATTAAACCATCCAAGGTGTCCTTCGAAAGTTGCATCGTGTCCCGAATCAGGCATAACCAATATTTTGTCTCATTTGCTGATTTCAATGCAATATTTAAGTAACGCACGAAATCTGCTCCGGAACTTCCAGCATACCCTTCGACCAAATTCGCACCCACGGAAGTACCACTTCTTAAAAGCTGATCAAATATGCTATAGAACTTCCTATCATACCTTGTTTCACTTACCAGGGCAATGATAGCTTTGGCAAAGAAAAAACAGCGATGCCTGATATTAAATACCGAATTACCCATCCGTCACTATTCTATCCATCACATTTCCTTCGAGCCTGTTTTTAATTTTTCATTTTTAATTTTTAATTTTTAATTCGTTCGGTCGCGGCCCGGTCCCTTCGCTTTGCGTTCTTTGCCTACTTTGCTCCCGAAGCTTCGGGATCTGCGTGAAAATTATTGCGCCCCGCCCGGCATTTTATTAAAACTCCAGCTCACGCTGAACAGGAAATACCTCGCCAGCCTGTCGAATTTCTCTTCACTGATGTAGTTGCTGTTGATGATCCGTGTAAACCCGAGATTCTGATTGAGAATATCATGGGCGATGAATCCAAGTTCCAGCGATTTATCCTTCAGGAATTTCCGCTTCAGGTTTGCATTCCATACCGTCACATTGACGTTGCGGTTAAAGGCCGCCGTTTTCTGACGAAGATCCATCTCCACATCACTGCTCAATTCCAGGTTCCAGGGTAGCATCACATAGCCATCGGCACGGCCACCATATGTCCAGTAGTTGTTTTTTACATCTGGCGTAAGGGACGATGACGACAGGTTGCGGCTAATACGTGGACCTATGTAAAAATTAAATTTCTTTTCGACCATCATCCGGATTCCATAATTGAGCGTATACGTTCCATATCTGTTGATGCTCTCATCACCATTCAGGTACCCGAGATTACGGCCTCCGTTTATTTCCGCGCCGATCTCGTGAGAGAGTTTCTTGCCCGCGTCACCGGAGTTCCAGTTACCCCAGAAATAATAATTGTAATTGCCATTCACGTTAACAGGAATATTCGTGGTCTTCCCTTTGGTGATGATGCTGCGGTTGGTGATCGCGTTGTCCTGGAATGTAATGCCACCACTCATGAACATATAGCGACCACTCAGTACCTTATAATCGTTGAAGTTCAGGTTCACGCTATGGTTGAAGCCAACTTTCAGATCCGGGTTACCAATGTATTCTGTAAGCGGATCGTTGTTATTTCGCAAGGGCTGAAGCTGGCTCACCGTCGGCTGCACAGTATTACCGCGGTAACTCAGCGAAAACCCGGTCTGCGGTTTCAGCTTATACCCAAACTGCGCCTGCGGCGTAAAGCCAGTGAAGTTATACGTTGTCTTCTGGCTCAGATCGAGGTTATTCAGGTTTAACCGGATCGCTGAAAGTCCTGATCCGAATACAGCCCGGAGTTTTTTGCCAACGTATCGCACTGTCAGCGTACCGCTGTTTGACATGGCATCGAGGTCGAAGTTGTTACTGAAGAGTGGATTGAACACGGTATATTTTCCGGTACCGGTACCATCTTCGTCAAAACTATTTCTCCTCGACTCGGAAATATTCTTGTTGAACGAATATTCACCCACGATATTCCACTCGGCATTCAACGGTTCGTTGTACGTGATCTTAGTGCCGAACGTAGTGGAATTGCCGGTATTAACTTTATTCTGATCAATGAGATCCGTTGAATCCAGGATGCCATTGGTGTAAAAATTAGTTCTCGATTTCAGTAAGCCATCCTGGTCATCTTCAATCAATCCCAGACGGAAAGTGGCCATCAACTGCCGGTTTTTCTTTTTGAACAGTTGCTTATACACAAGTGAATTATCGAGTTGCCGCTTTTCAGACCTGAGCTGGTTCGTGCGGGCATTGTCGTTCACAAGTTCACTTTCTTCATCCAGCGTTTCGCGAAGAGTTTCGGTAAAATTGTTTTTCAGCTTGTACGTGCCGGCTAATGTGTACTTCAGGCTTATCAGTGAATCCAGTTTCCACTCGAATTTACCATTCGCTGAATGTTGCTGGGAAAGACCATTGCTACGGGATGTAGTATTGTTGAAAAATGTTGTATCTGCCAGGATCGTTTGTGCGATGGTACGGGTGGTATTGTCCGTTCCCAGCCTGTTGTACAGGTACGATCCGTTAAGTTTGGCCTTGTCTTCGTTCCACTTGTTACCATATAATGCGCCTGCAGTATAGGCGTCGGGTATCCCGCGGAGTGACCAGTCATTGAACTCATTGTCACCATCGCCATAGCTGTAGTAGAATCCGCCGATCTCGTCATATTCAAAATCGTTCTCTATTCCAAGTTTGTTCCGTTCCTGCCAGCCCAGGCTACCGGTATTGATGTTACTTTTTGTCCCATACACGCTGATCTTACGGTTGCCGATGAACCGGTTGTACATCATCTTCGCATTGTTCAGCCGATCAAGATCCGTACTGCCTTCCAGTTTTCCGAAATACCCCTTCTTGGCGCTTTCCTTTAATTTAATATTGATGGTCTTGCCACCCGCACCACTGGCACCGATGCTTTTCAATTGATCCTGCTCTGTCTTGGTATCATAAACCTGTACCTTATCCACTGCTTTTGCTCCGATATTCTGAGTAGCGATAGTTGGATCCTCACCAAAGAATTCTTCCCCGTCCACCAGCACTTTGTCAACCCGTTTACCCTGCGCGGAAATTTCTCCCTTACTGTTCACCTGAAGGCCGGGCATAACGCGCAACAGTTCTTCTACAGTTGCCCCTTCCCTGACTTTAAAACTATCGGCCGTAAATTCCGTAGTGTCACCTTTTACACGAACGGCATTATTGGTGCGCACGATCACTTCCTGCATCAGCACGCTTTTTGGCGTAAGTGGAATGGTACCCATGTCTAAATCCCCGGATGCAGGTACGGTTACCCACTCGGTAAAATCAGCAAACTTGGGGTATGAAATAATAATTACATATTGACCGCTGTTGATAGGGGATATTTTAAATGCCCCTTTGGCATCGGTACGTGTGAACGTTACCAAAGTTGAGTCCTGCCTGTTCAGCACAGTCACAACCGCGTGTTGAAGCGTTTTTTTATCGATAGTGTCTCTGATGGCGCCAGTAATAGAAGAAGTCTGGGCAGTTGCGGCCTGGCAAAAACAGGACAGCAACAGCAAATAGAGTAGCTTTCTCATGAGTTGGTTGGTCGGTTGGTTGTAAAATAGGTCGGCTAAAGTTACCGGGAGGTCAATTTTACATGAACGATGCAAAAATGGTGGTTCGCGGTGAAAAATACCATTCATCAACGCTCATCCGCTGTTAATATTTAAATAAATTACCGTAAGTTGGATAGGATACAGTTCTGTCGATATTCCATAACGAACAGCGTACATTTTAAAAATTTCCTGTGCCAGATAACATAAAAAAGAAATACGAGGATCAACATTTCATCGATACATCCAGGCCTGTGTGGACATATTCCCTGCTGGATGCAGAGGATGTTGCCAATTTCCAGGCCGGTACCCATTATACGCTTTATAAAAAATTCGGATCGCATTCCATACAAGTGCTGGGGAACTGGGGCATGTACTTCTGTGTATGGGCGCCAAATGCAACAGCCGTTTCCGTAATCGGCCATTTCAATAAATGGGAGCCAGGCCTGCATCCGCTTACGCCCCGTTGGGACAAAAGTGGAATCTGGGAAGGATTCATACCCGGGTTCAATCTCGGTGAAGCTTATAAATATCATATAACAGGATTTGAGGGAATAGAAACGGAGAAAGGAGATCCCTTTGCCAACTTCTGGGAGAAGCGCCCCTACACAGCATCCATCAGCTGGGACATGTATTATGAGTGGAATGATGCAGAATGGATGAAAAGACGCCGGCAGCACAACAGCTTATCGGCGCCCTGGAGCGTATATGAAGTTCACCTTGCCAGTTGGCAAAGACCAGACGCGCGCGATGAAGAAAGCTACAATACCTACGAACAAATTACAGAACGGCTCGTACCCTATGTACAGGAAATGGGGTTCACGCATGTCGAACTGATGCCTGTGATGGAACATCCCTTCGACGGTAGCTGGGGCTACCAGTGTACAGGATTCTTTGCGCCAACATCCAGGTTCGGCAATCCGCAGGGCCTGATGAAACTGGTAGATGCCTTCCATGCGGCGGGTATCGGTGTAATTCTCGATTGGGTGCCTTCCCATTTTCCTTATGATGCGCATGGACTTTTCATGTTCGATGGCACACATACCTATGAGTATGCTGATATGCGCAAAGGCTTCCATCCCGACTGGAACAGTTACATTTTCAATTATCGCAGGGGAGAAGTGAAATCATTCCTCATAAGCAATGCAAGGTTCTGGTTTGATGTATTTCACATCGACGGCATCCGCGTAGATGCTGTCAGCTCGATGCTTCAGCTTGACTATTCCAGGGAAGAAGGTGAGTGGGAGCCAAACGAGTTTGGAGGAAATGGCAACATCGAAGCCATCGCATTTATCAAAAACCTGAATGAGACTATCTACCGCGACTTTCCCGATGTACAAACCATCGCCGAGGAAGCAACCGACTGGCCGGGCGTATCACGGCCCACCTGGCAGGACGGACTCGGCTTCGGCATGAAATGGATGATGGGATGGATGCACGATACCCTCAACTATTTCAAACTCGACCCCATCGTCCGGCATAAAGCGCAGGACAAGTTTTCATTCAGCATGATGTATTACTATGATGAAAACTTTATGCTTCCTTTCAGCCATGACGAGGTCGTGCATGGCAAAAGCCCGATGCTGTATAAAATGCCGGGGGACGAATGGCAGAAATTCGCGAACCTGCGCCTGATGTTTACCTACATGTGGATACATCCCGGTGCCAAGCTGCTCTTCATGGGAAATGAATTCGGGCAAACCAGCGAATGGAATTACAAATCCGAGCTCGACTGGAAGCTGCTGCAGTATGACCTGCATGCCGGAGTTAAGACCTGTGTACAGGAGTTGAATAGCTTACTCCGTGGATATCCTGCACTTTACATTAACCAATTCAACCAGGACGGCTTTGAGTGGGTGGACCTGGATCACCGTACGGAATGTGTGATGGTTTATAAGCGTAAAGGTCAACGTGCAGGGGATGACATTTTGATCATTTTAAATATGACACCCGTAGTGCGGCTGGATTGGGAGGTGTATGTAAGTGGAAAGGCTTATACCCGCGAAATATTCAACAGTGATCAGACAATATTTGGTGGTACAGGCAACGTTTTCAACCCGGAAATACGATCAGAACTTGTGGACAAGGACGATCTCCGGTACAAGCTGATATTGAATCTGCCGCCACTGGCCGGGATCGTGATTAGCTAATTGCTAAAGGATCGATAATTCAGCAGCGAGGCCCTACAAATTCTTGGAACAAATTTCTACCTTGCAGTCGGCATTTTAATCCAGTAAAAACCTATCCAATGACCCGTAAAACCATCCCCCTCATAGCTGTTGTATTACTGTCAGGTATTGTCATTAACGCCCAATCCGACAGCGCAAATTTCTATTACCAAAAAGGTCTTGACGAAAAGCAGAAAGGCCGCCGCATGGAATCGTTGAAGCAGTTTGAAAAAGCAGCGACCTATAACAAATCAGATAAAGCGATCACCACCGAACTTGCTTCTGCTTATTTTGACCTTAGAAAATATTCCCAGGCCCGGGATACATACAAGTCTCTTGAAACGATGGGCGATAACTCAGCGGCCACCTACAAACAACTGATGAGCCTTTCCTTCAACATGCGTCAGCATGATGATGTGATCGTGTATGCACAAAAATTAAAACAGGTAAGCCCGTCAGAGAAGATTGCCTTCTTTGTCGGGAAGGTGAATTACGAGC